>JBDTJJ010000106.1:0-25291 GCA_039935895.1 Bacteroidia bacterium
AAGGTAAAATAGTTGATATTGGCTGTGGATATGGGTTTCTATCCATCATGCTTAATTTAATGAGTAAAGAACGCGAAATTTTAGGAATTGATTATGACGACGAAAAAATTTCTATCGCTAATAACTGTCTTTCAAAATCGGATAAATTAAACTTTGTTTGTGCCGATGTAACTGCTTATAACTTTGAAAAATCTGATGCGTTTATTATCAACGATGTATTGCATTATTTCTCAACCGAAAAACAAATTCAATTAATTGAAACTTGTATAAAACAATTAAATCCTAAAGGCATTTTAATTATTCGTGATGCAGACGCGAGTATGCAAAAACAACATCGCTTTACAAAGCTGACTGAATTCTTTTCCACTAAATTTGGATTTAATAAAACCGAAGGAAATCTTCATTTCTTTTCATCAACATTAATAATAGATGTAATAAATAAGTTTCCTAATTTGAGTTATCAAAAAATAAGTGATAGCGCTATCACATCAAACAATATATTTGTCATTACAAACAACAACAATGGAAAATAACAAATACGACGTAGTAATTATAGGTAGCGGCCTGGGTGGCTTGTGTACCGCATACATTTTAAGTAAAGAAGGTTATAATGTTTGCGTGTTAGAAAAAAACCGACAGATAGGGGGCAACTTGCAAATATTTTCAAGGAGCAAATCTATTTTTGATACCGGCATACATTACATTGGCGGCTTATCTGAAGGACAAAACTTAAACCAATATTTTAAATATTTTGGTTTAATGGATAAGCTTAAATTAAAACAGTTAGATATAGATGGCTACGATCATGTAAGTTTTAAAGGAGATCCGATAGTATATAAACATGCCCAAGGTTATGAAAATTTTGTTGATACGTTAGCTCAACACTTTCCACAAGAAAGAGATAATCTTACAAAATATGTTTATAGAATGAAAGAAATTTGCGATTTCTTTCCTTTATACAGAGTAAGCACCGGAGCAAAAGATGTTTCTATGGCTGATTTTATTCAAACAGATACTAAAGCATATTTGGAAACAGTTACTTCTAACGTAAAACTGCAAAATATTTTAGGGGCTACAAATCCTTTATACGCAGGCGAAGCGAACAAAACTCCGTTGTATGTACATGCGCTTGTTGTAAATTCATATATAGAAAGCGCTTGGCGTTGTGTAGATGGCAGCGGACAAATTGCTAAACACCTTGGCGATTCTATTAAAGAATTTGGAGGTACAATTCTTAATTATAGTGAAGCAAAAAAGTTTAATTTTTCTGGAGATGAAATAAGTGAAGTTGAACTTACGGATGGCAGAATTATTGAAGGAAAAAAATTTATTTGTAATACAGATTTATCAAAGGCTATTTCTATGGTTGATGATAACCACTTACGTCCTGCTTTTAGAAACCGAATCAATAACTTAGAAACAACCACGTCTGTTTTTATTGTTTACTTGGTTTTAAAGCCCGGAACATTGAAATATTTTAACCACAACATCTATCATAATTTTGGAAGTGATGCTTGGGATGCTATGAATTATACCGAAGAAACCTGGCCAAAAGGTTATGCTTTGTTTTCACAAGCATCATCAAAATCTCCCGATCATGCTGATAGTTTAATTGTGATGGGTTATATGCGTTATGATGAAGTTGCACAATGGGTTAATACAAAAAACATAACGCCCAATCATGTTGAAAAGCGTGGCGATGATTATGAAGAATTTAAAAACAGAAAAACAGAAAAATTATTAGATGCCATAGAGCATAGTTTTCCTGGTATTAGAAAAAATATTGTTAGTCAGCATACCTCCACTCCACTTACTTACAGAGATTATATTGGAAGTAAGGATGGGAACCTTTATGGCATTGCAAAAGATTATAAAGATCCGTTAAAAACATTTATTTCTCCAAGAACTAAAGTGCCTAATCTATTGCTTACCGGCCAAAACATAAATTTTCACGGTGTGTTAGGTGTTACCATTAGCGCAGTGGTAACAAGTGCTGAGTTGGTTGATAAAGATACATTGGTTAAACAAATACAATCGGCAACATAATTTAAAGTTTGTATGAACGATAAAAAAACAAAAATCATACTTAATGTTTTATTTGTTGTTTTCTTATTGCTTGTTGTTGCTAATCGTTTCCTGATATACTTTTTAGTCAACTTTAATTATATAGATAACGACCAGCCTATTATGTGGTTGGGTACCGTAGATTTTAGTAAGGGTGATTTTTACGAGCCACGTTTTTATGGGCAAAATTATAACACCATGCTGGAGGCCTTGTTGGCTGTGCCTTTTTATAAAATGGGTATTCCAACATATAAATGCGTTCCAGCAGTTACACATGTGTTAGCTTTGTTTCCTTTTATATTTACTTCCTTCTATTTGTTTTTTAAAAAGAAAAAAGAAAGCGCGATTATTGTTTTAGGGGGCTTGTTATGTTTAACAACTGGTTATGACATTGTTACCGGAATTCCGCGCGGCTTTGTTACCGGCATATTCTTTACTTCCTTTTTTATTTTGAGTTTATACAATCCTAAAAATTATAAATACCTGCTACTAAATAGTTTTTTAGCGTATGTAGCTTATTTAGTAAATCCAAATTCGGTTATAGTAAGCGTACCTTGTTTGTTTTATTTGTGGTTATTAAATTTTTCCGATAAAAAGTTTTATATCTATGCTTTTGTAGGTTTTGTATTAGCACTCCCTATAGATTACGGCTTAAATCATTTTTACAGAATGCATCCCAATTATATTGTTCATGGTGGCGAAAGCTATTTTGGAATTAGTTATTTTAAAGATGCCATCACACATATAAACGCTCGCTTTGCGCATATTAGTCCGTTTATAGACCAACAAGGTGTTACACTTTTAATTGCGTTTTTAATTGCATTAACTGTGTTTTTTAAAAAGAATAAAAATTTGTTTTATAGCATGTTACTTACGTTGTTTATTGTGCTCGTGTCTTTCTCGTACAGTAAAACACAAGATGGAAACACTTGGGTATTTTATTCGTTTAGCCGTATGTACATTGGTATTCCACTTCTTCTGCTATTATTTATTTCGTTACTAAATATTAAAACAAATAAGTTTTTTTATTTATTTATAGTGGTTGTGTTTCTTTTCAGTGGGTTTAAATTGGCAAAATTTAAAAAAAGAATTGCTTTTCATACCGATAAAAACATACGTGATAGAATGTTGATTGTTTCTTTAAAAGAAATGAAAGAGTCTATCGAACATTTTAAAGCTATAGCAAAACAACAGCATGTAACCGATATTATTTTTGTAGAAAATTATTGGCAGCAAGATTTTGCAGTATATGCTGGTTCTGTTTTAACAGATAATTATCCGAATACGCTAAACCCTCATTACGACCGCCGGTATTGGCGCTTTCAAGAAGAAGATACTACAATAAGAAAAACGTTTTTGCTTTTTTGCGGAAATAACAGTTTCTTCAATACACATAAAATTCCTTCGGGTAAATTAACCCAAATTGACGAATGGGGGCTTTATTTAGTTACAGAAAACACATTAACCACTATTGATTTTTTAAAGAAGGCCGGATTCAATGTTATTCCGTTTAAAGATTAGTTTTTACTATACTCATGTATAGTGCGTCTTCTTAAATTTTTCCTGTTTTTGTCGTACCTTTATAGTAAGCACATTCAATATGCACCGCAGAGCATTTGTAAAAAACTCTTTATTAAATTTAATCGCCATGAATAATTTATCTGATTTAAAAAATCTATCAAACACCTTTACACCTCATCAAACAAAAATGCCATTGTTATTTGTAGGACACGGAAACCCTATGAATGCAATTGATGACAATGAATTTAGCAATAAATGGAAAACTGTGGCAACCGAATTACCAAAACCACAAGCTATACTTTGTGTTTCGGCGCATTGGGAAACACGCGGCACATTTGTAACAGCTATGCAAAAACCCAAAACTATTCACGATTTTGGTGGCTTTCCGCAAGCGTTGTTTGACGTGCAATATCCTGCAAATGGAAGTCCAACTTTAGCGGGCGAAATAAAAAACGAAATAAAAACAACAGAAATACATTTAGATGAAGCTTGGGGTTTAGACCACGGTTGTTGGAGTGTGATAAAACGTATGTATCCAAATGCTGATGTACCTGTTTTACAATTAAGTATAGATTATACAAAGCCCGCACAATATCATTATGATTTAGCGAAAGAGTTAGCATCGCTTAGAAATAAAGGCGTGCTTATTGTTGGCAGCGGAAACATGGTGCACAATTTAGGAATGGTAAATTGGCAAAACCCAAATGGTGGTTATGATTGGGCTGAAGAGATGAACACTACATTTAAAAAATTAATCGAAACCAATAATCATAAAGAACTTATTAATTACCCATCACTTGGTAAAGCCGCACAACTTGCCATTCCAACCCCCGAACATTATATGCCACTTATTTATATCATGGGTTTAAAAGAAGAAAAAGAACAGGTTAGTTTTTTTAATGATAAAACTATAATGGGTTCTTTATCCATGACATCCCTGAAGATCGAAACAATTTAAACATATCAATATGTCGGAAAACAAACAAATAATCTATTTAAACAGCGTAAAAAAACAATTTGAGTATTATAAAAATCTTGGTGAAAAAACCTTTGCCCAACTTAGTGATGAGCAATTACGTTGGCAATACAATACCGAAAGCAATAGTATTGTTACAATTGTAAAACATTTACAAGGCAATATGCTTTCTCGCTGGACAGATTTTTTAACAACAGATGGGGAAAAAGAATGGCGCAACAGAGATGTTGAATTTGAAAATGAGATTAAAACACGGGAAGAGCTTTTAGCTATTTGGAACAAAGGTTGGACTTGCCTATTTAATGTATTAAACTCATTAACGGAAGATGACTTTAAAAAAGAAGTTCTTATACGTAACGAAAAGCAAAGTGTTATGTATGCCATAAACAGGCAATTAGCGCATTATCCATATCATGTTGGACAAATAGTTTTTATTGGTAAAATGATTTGTAATGATAATTGGACTTCACTTTCTATACCTAAAGGAAATTCAAATCAATACAATGCCGACAAATTTTCGAAAGAGAAGTAGAAAACATATTTTACAGATTAAAAATAAAAAGCCACTTATTCATATTGAATGAGTGGCTTTTAAATGAAATTACTTAGCTCTTATTTTCCACCAAATTTAAATGAAAGCCCGCCTTTAATAACACAAATATCGTAACCAAGCTCAGAGAAAACGCCAAAATTTGGTGTGAAGAAATAACGTATAGCAACCATAACGCCTGGACGAACACCAACACTATGGCTACTGTATGTAGTGAAAGTACCATTGGAGTTGGTATAATAAGGAGAGTTATCCGAATAACTATTTGCATAAACATTTAATTGCACAATGGCATAAATATCCAATTTCTTCTTGTTTAAAAAATCGAAGTGATATGTAGCTCTTGGAGAAAAAGCTAAGGTAGTCCATCTTTCTCTATATGGTGTTCCCGCATAATTGTAATGTGTACCTTGAAAACCAAATTCTAAACCCGCGCCAATAATGCCAATACCAACATGTTTTATACCATACTCATAACTTGCTGTAAATGCTGGTGTAAACGCAGCGCCACCACCATAAGCATAACCTCCAATGTAGCCGTTGTTATAAGATAAGGTATTAACAACGCCAACCCCTAGGTTAATGGCGCTCGTACCTTCATTAAAGCATTTTTCATCTTGTGCCTGCGAAGTGCTTGTAATGGTTAACAATATTGCCGTAGCAAATAATAATACTAATTTTTTCATAATTTATAGGTTTATATTTTAGGCAAATATACAAGGTTTGGTTTACTCTAAAAAGAGGAGTTTTATAAAAATTATTAAATGGTTTATTTGCGTTAGAGATTAGTGTAAAGTATAATACCTATCCCTTAAAATTATTGTAATAACTTTTCATTATGGCTTCAAACATCATATCAGCAAAAATATGATACCCTTTTGCGGTAAAGTGTACTTTATCTTTTCTGGCCAAACCTGCCATTTGCCACTTGTAAATACTTTTGTAGCCACCCATTACTTCATAAATATCCCAAAGGGCAGCATTGTGCTTTTCGGTTAGTTTATAAATACATTCTTCTACCGTAGCGCTTTTTTTATTGGGTGTTTTTTTACGCACGTAATTATCGGTAATGGTGTTAAATAAAATAGCACAAGTTGGAGAGGCTTGCCTGATAAGGGAAACCAAAGAATCATAATGCGCAATATAATCTTCGGAAGAAAATGTTTTGCCTTGCACATCATTAACCCCTAAAGAAAGTATAACCAAATCAGGTTGTAATGTTTTTAATTGTTGAGCAAACAACTGGCAGCGCAAAACTGATTGGGTAGATGCACCATTAGCGCCAAGCGCCGCATAGTAAACACCGGCTTCATCTGTATTACGAACATCGAAACCATACAAAACAAAATCTCTTTGAAATGTGTCTTTCCGTAACAAATCAAAAACTATAGAATCTACGGGCGCATCTAAAATAAATTGTGTGTAACCTTTGCTTTCAAATTCTTGTCGCTTTGATTTTAGATTTCCTTTGATACTGAAAGAAAAACTTTTATTAAAATTATGATAGACGCGTATCGTGTTAAAGTTTTTGTGGTGTGAGTTTTCTAAAATTTTCATTCCGAAATAATTGGCACTATCGTTAGTGGTAGCCGTAATTTGAGCCATACCTACATTAGGACAAGTATTTTTTACTAAAGCAGTGCGGCAACCTTTCCATGTTCCGTTTGAAAAACTGGTAAAATAAGGTGGCGAATTTGTTTTTATAATCTTAAACGGAAACGCAAAAAAACCTCCGCCTTTTGGTGCGCGTAAGTTTTGAAAGTTAGTGGTTAGTTTATCGCCCCACATACCGCCCTGTATATGGCTTCCACCAATTTGTACAATAATTAATTCTTTTTCTTTCCCGTTTAAAAACTTCCCCAATTTTTTATAGAACGAAAGCATAGAGCTACTATCTTTACCATAAACAATTTTATTGGCCGCATAATTTATAAACGGGTATTTAGTTTCTTCTGTTTGAGAAAATGCAAAAACAGATGCAAAAACAAATAATAACAGCAGGCACTTTTTAATCATCATAAATTTTTATTATTTTTCTTTTGAATAAATTTATTGTAATCGTTCATTAACGCGCTGTATAAAAGCACCGCTATTTTGCGTGCACCTGCCGGAGAAAAATGTATATAATCAGTTGCAGCAATGCCCTGATCTACCCAGCTAACCATACTATTTTTGCCACCCATGCAATCGTACATATCAAAAAAAGCACAGTTGGTTTGAAAGGCTGCCAAACGAATAGCATCTCTAACATTTTCAAGTTGAGGATAGGTAACATAGCTATCGCCATCTTTAATGCTCATATCGGCAGGGCCAATAACCATAATGCTTGCGCTAGGTGCAATTTTTTTAATTGAATTAATTTGAGAGCGTAAATAATTTCCAAAATTATCAGCCGTAGCTTTATCGGGTATGCTAGGTAAAGCGTTGCCGCCAAATTGAAGAATTATAAATTTTGCATTTAGGTAATCATAAAACAATTTAAGATGTTGTAAATTCATTTGATTAAAAAATGTTCCTGAGCTTCCGCGTAAGCCAAAGTTATCGACCATTACACCCCCATTGCCTTCTAAAGACAAACCAAAAATATCCGGACTATTTTTTCCCTGAAATTTAATTTCAAACGTGTTAGGTGCTTGCGATAAATTAAATTGTTCTACATTAAAACTTCCTTTATCAAGCGTATCTGTTTTTTTGAGTACATCGTTTTCTAAAAATTGAATTTGAGTGTTTTTTGTTGAGCTTGCATAAAACAATTTTACTTTATTATATGCGGCAAATAAACCGCCGGCACTTTGTGTGGTTTTTATTTTAAGCCAAGCGTTTTTTATTTCGGCTGTATCTTTATATATAGCATACCTGCAAAAACCCGCAGCCACTCCATAATTGTTATTTGGAACACGAGAATCTTTTGAAGTAAAAATGGTGTATCTATCCCAATTATCGCTCCAACTTTGTTTTAAGCCAACACTTTGTGCAACGGGCATAGCGGCAATAAAACCAGGTCCTTTACCGCCAAAATGAGTTTGTAATTTCTGGCGAAGATAATCTGTAATTCTATCGCCTTCAATTTGCGAATCGCCATAATGCAAAATACGCACCGTTTCTGATTCATCAACTGTTAGTTCTGCCAGCGATTGAAAAAAATTATATAACGAATTTTTAGCAGAATCTTTATACTGTATGCTTGTAATCAATTTTATTGATGTATCATTAACTTCTTTATAATCAATTTCCTTTTTAATCAACGAATCTGACTTTGCGTTTACGCTATCCGATAAATTATCTTCAGCATCTGCAAGCGCAACAATTTTAGAAATATCTGTTTTTTGATTTTTATCGGAAGAGAAATAAGAGTTTAAATTTGGGAATAGAAATTTTTGATTAAAAATCAGTATTCCATCTTTAGGAAAAACAGCCGAAACACCCGCCAAAACAAGCATTACCAGTACAATAAAAATTAAAACAGAAATGGGTTTTATTGTCTTCAAACTAAATTTGCTTTTGCTTTCTTTTTTAAAATAGACCTAATCAAAACAACCCATAACAAAACAGATGCAAGCACTACCATTATTTTTCTTTTAGGATCGGCATCTATATCGCTTAAAATATTGAAACTTAAATGTACCGCCATGGCAAATAATATAGAGTAAGTAGATTCTGTTACTTTTAATAAACCCCAAGAACCAAGTACTAATGATAAAAAATGAATAATATGCATTTGTAAGCTAATGCCTGGTACTAAAAAATTTAAATGCCATATATACCATAGCACCGCAATTAAAATAATTTTTTTAAACGCTGGAAGCGTTGCCAAAGCTTCTTGCAAATAACCTCGCCAGCCATACTCTTCTTCTAACGAATAAAGTATAAGCATAAACCCGGTTATAAGCCCGTAATAATGATTGTTAAGTGATTGATTGTTATAAACGCCAATTATAATTAATCCTATTGGAATAATAAGTATAGCCAAAACACTTTTCATTTTACTTAATCCAAAAAAAGTATTTTGTCTTTTTACGCTGCTTTTTAACAAATAAACCACAACTAAAAACCCAACTAAAGGGCCAATACCTCTAAATACACGGTAAAATAAATTTAAACCATAAGGCAATGGCAGTACTTCTGAAAGATTAATAAGATTTAACCTAAATGGCGCTGAAACCGTTACCGCAATAACATAAAAAATAAAAATCTCTCTCCAGTTTATCTTTTGATGATAAGAATTATTTGTTTCAGTCATTTTAAATCTCAAGCATATATTCGACAAGATAAAAAAAACTTATAAATGAAAATATAGAGTTTTGCCTATCTACTAACGAGGTATTGTTAATGAATATAAGAAACTATTTTTCTATTGGATTGGCATTTAATAATTAACTAGTAATTAAACGCACGACTAAATTGACTATCTTTATATAGATAAGATTTAAAAAATGGAATCAACAAAAAACAAAATGAAAGTAGAGATTTGGAGCGATGTAATGTGCCCATTCTGTTATATAGGTAAACGTAAATTTGAATCTGCATTGAAGGATTTTGATAACTCATCAAATATTGAGATTATTTGGAAAAGCTTTCAGCTTGCTCCCGATATGAAAACAGACCCAAGTAAAAATATTGATCAGTATTTGGCAACACATAAAGGAATGAGCTTAGAGCAAGCCAAAGGTTTAAATAAACAAGTTTCAAATACAGCCGCTCAAGTTGGATTAGAATTTAATTTTGACAAGGCGATTGTGGCTAATTCATTTAACGCGCATCGTTTTTCTCATTTGGCAAAGCAGCACGGCTTACAAAATGAAGCTGAAGAAAGATTATTTGCCGCTTATTTTACAGAAGGAAAAAATACGGATGATATTCCAACTCTTATTCAAATAGGAAATGAAATTGGTTTAGATTCTAATGAAGTTAAAGAATTATTGGAAGGAAATAAATATGCTGAAGAAGTAAAGGCTGATATTTTTGAAGCTCACCAAATTGGTGTAAGAGGCGTTCCTTTCTTTGTGTTTGACAGAAAATACGCTGTTTCCGGCGCACAAGAAAGTCAAGCGTTTTTAAGCACTTTGGAAAAATCATTTGGTGAATGGAAGAATGAAAGCACACAATCTTTCGAGATTGCCGAAGGTCAATCATGTAGTACAGATGGAGATTGTAACTAATAAAAAAATATGCAAGATACTATTGATAGCGTTTTTAGGGCTCAACAAAAAAATAAATTTGAATTAAGGCAAACATCTTCTAAAGTAAGAATTGAAAAACTTAAGACTTTAAGAAAAGCAATAGAAAGCTATGAAGAAGAAATATACCAAGCGCTTCAAAAAGATTTAAGAAAAAGTAAATTTGAAACTGCTTTAACAGAACTTTTTTTTACCTATGCTGAAATTGACTTTGCCATTAAAAATCTTCATGCGTGGATGAAACCGAAAAGCGCAGGCAGAGTAATGAGCAATTTCTTTGCTTCTAATAAAATTTACTACGAGCCCAAAGGAGTTTGCTTAATTATTGCGCCATGGAATTATCCCTTTCAATTATTAATGAGTCCTTTAATTTCGGCTATTGCAGCAGGAAATTGTGTGATACTTAAACCATCAGAAATTAGTTCCGCTACAGGGAAATTAATTCACGAACTAATTGCCAAAACGTTTAATGCAAATGAAATTGCCTGTTTTAATGGTGATGCTGAAATTTCAAAAAAACTACTTACACTACCCTTTGATCATATATTTTTCACAGGCAGCACTACGGTTGGAAAAGTTGTAATGGAAGCCGCTTCAAAAAATCTAACTTCAGTTACTTTAGAGCTTGGCGGTAAATCTCCTGCTATAATTGATGATGCAGCTAATTTAAAAACAACAGCTGAAAAAATTGCTTGGGGTAAATTAGTAAATGCCGGACAAACATGTATTGCACCCGATTATGTTTTAATAGATGAAAAAATAGAGGCGCAGTTTATTTCCTATTATAAAGAAGCCGTTTTAAACATGTTCTTTACACCTGAGAAGAAGATAAATAAAGGATCTTATGGAAAGATTATTAATCAAAAACAATTTGATCGATTAACCGCTTTGATTAAAGAAGCTGTATCAAGTGGAGCTGAATTAGCATGGGGCGGCGAAAGTGATGAAAATGACTTGACTGTATTTCCGACTGTATTAAAAAATGTTAGCGCACAAAATCCCATCATGCAACAAGAGATTTTTGGCCCCATACTTCCTATCATTACTTTTAAAAAATTGGATGATGCCATTGATTTCATCAATGCAAAAGATAAACCTTTGGCACTTTATATTTTTAGTGATGACAATAAAAACAAAGAACACATCATTAAAACAACAAGTGCCGGTGGAACTTGTGTTAATGATGTTCTAATTCATATCAGTAATCCTAACATGCCTTTTGGCGGAGTAAATAGTAGCGGAATGGGAAGTTGCCACGGTATATTTGGCTTTAAAAATTTCTCGCACGAAAGAACGGTTGTCTTCCAGTCTAAATTAGGATTAACAAAAATGGTTTATCCTCCTTATGAAAAAAAGAATGGCTTATTAAAGTGGTTAAAAAAATTAATGTAATAGTAATTTCATGCTTCGTTAACTGGTTTTTATTGTCACAACAAGAAAGAATTCAAAGCATCTCGTTATTCATCTTTCTTTTTTTGATACCTTCTTCTCGGTCCATCACGCTCAAGGAGCGCAATTTCAGAATGCAAAAACTCTGCTGCCTCTGCTGAATCTTTTACTTTAGAAGCACTGCGTGCTAACATTTCTAATTCAAAATTAGTTAATACACTTTTCCTTAGTCCGTCTTCTCTCCATTTAGATACAGAACTGCATCCTTTTGAGATTGCCTGCGCCAAAGCCAGCGCATCTAACAGTGCTTGGTTTGCTCCTTGTCCTTTAAACGGACTCATAGGATGGGCTGCATCGCCTATCACCGTTACTTGCCCTGCTTTCTTCAACAATTCTGGATCCAGTAATTCTCTGTCATACACGGGGTAACCAGAAACTTGAGCTACCAATGTTGCACTTAAAATTTGCGGAATCGGGGCGTGCCATTGCGTTCTTCTGCGGGCTTCTTCCTTCAATGCTTCGGGTCCTTTAGCACTTAATACCTTCGCTTCTTCTTCCGGCATAGGGAAACTAAGTTGCCACATGATAGAATCTGCCGCATAGGGCATCATATAAATTCGTTCATTGCCATTGGCGGTTTGAAACACGGTTAAAGAATCCAACAACGGACTATCAACACCTTCTATTGCCGCTAACGAACAAATACCTAATATTACAATACAACCTAAGTAACGCAGAGGGGTAACATCTTCACCAATCAGCAAGTTGCGCACAGCGCTTCTAATACCGTCGGCTCCAACTACAAGATCCGCTTTAGCAATCTTTGTTTTTCCTTCTACTTCAAAGTTCAGTTCAACAGCACTAATATCACTTTGTTTAAAATTTATTAATTGATGTCCCCACTGCACCGCATCGTGTCCACCTAATTGTTCTAGTAATGCTAAGCGTAAAGATTGCCGTGCAATATGCACATTAATACGTTTCGGGTATCGTTTCACATCTTCGGGCAAGCGCTTTCTAAAGCCCCAATCGCCAACTACTTTTCCTTCGGTAGTATGTACCACGTGCCTGGTTGATGTTACTCCTTTTTCTAATGTTAAAATACCCAATGCCGCAATGGCTTTACTGGCTTGTTGCAGGGTAAGTCCATAGCCCTGAGAGCGAGCATCGAAACTGTTATCGCGTTCATACAATGTAAAAGGAATGCCGCGGTGAAGGCAAGCCACAGCCAAAGCTACGCCTCCGATACCAGCACCAATAATAGCAATATGTGGGTAGTTTTCTGTATCTGCTACTGTAGGGCTAGCTGTTTGAACCACTCCACATCCTTTACAGTTTAAGCAAACAGCTAAATGTCCCTTCGGGCGAACAGGAACTTCCCCCTCGCCATTAGTTTTTTCAAATTCATCTAATGTTAGCTGGTATAAGAAAAGCAATTTCTTGCGAACCTTGCCTCTTACTTTGCCGCTTCCTTTACATTCCGGGCAACTAATCCAATAAGTTTTTTCATGTGTCACCGTCTCACTATTCCTTTATTTAACTAGATCTTGACTTAACATTTAGTGATATGAACAGATGATTTAAAACTCCGAACTATCTGTATCTACAAATTTAATTAAAAATTACCAATTGCTGAACTGCCACTCCACTTGCATAAAATAAGTCTTATAGATTTTATTCGCATTTTGTTATAAGTAAAAAGCCCTTAAAACGTTATGTTTCAAGGGCTTATTTTCATTAGTTTGCGGTCTGGACGGGATTAGAGCCCATTCTCCGCAAACCAATAGTACCAACCCTTTCAGAATTTTAATCTTTTGTACTGAAACAATACTGAAGCGTTTAATGTCTTTAACCTCTGTTCATATGAACAAAGGTTATTCGAAATAATAGGTTTGTTTTAAGAAAATAGTACTCTGTTTTTTTACGAGTAACATTCCTTTTCAGGTCTAAAGTTCTGAGGCTGAAGTAGTACCTAGTTTGTTTGAAGTATAAACATAAATTTAGATTCGCTATTTAAATTTCATAAAAACAATGCAGCTTACATTTTAAAAATATTTCCTACTTCTGCTTTATAGCTCCGTCCTATGGGAAGTAGTATTTCGTTTCCTAATTCAACATCGGCAGCACTGTAAGCCACCAGCTTTTCTTTATTAATAATATATGATTTATGTATGCGGATAAATATGTTTTTATTTAACAGGTCTTCTATTTCTCCTATTTGATATTTCGTTACCAGTTTTTGTGTATTTGTATGTATTCTTACATAATCCTTAAGACTTTCTATATATATAATTTCATTAGTTAGCACTTTAACTTGTTTTTTATCTACATTAAAGAAAAAAAACTCTTTGCTTTCACTTCCTTTGTTTGTTTGATTGGTTGATATAACTTGCTTTTCAAACACCTTATTTATTGCTTGTAAAAATCTACTAAATTCAATGGGCTTTAACAGATAATCAACTACATTAAATTCGTAACTAGCTAAAGCATGTTGATGGTAGGCTGTAGTAAGAATAACATGTGGCTTTCGATTAATTGTTTTTAGAAATTCCAAGCCATTCATTTTAGGTAAATTAATATCTAAAAAAATAAGATCGATGTTTTCTTTATGAAGTATCTCCATAGCAGAAAATACTTCCGGGCAAATAGCAACTAGCTTCAAAGTGGATATTTGCTGCATATATTCCTTCAACACATCAGCTGCCAGGGGTTCATCTTCTATGATCAAACAGTTCATCGCCGGTATAAGAATTAAGGTCTATGTATAAATCTACAATAAAAAATTCATTTTGTTTCTCATGCGTAAAGTTAAAGCTTTGGTATTGTAATTCAAGTTGCCTCTGTATATTTTTCAGTCCAATGCCCTGCCTTGGTTCTTCAACTGATTGCCCTCCTAAAGAATTTTTTACTTGTATATTTAACTTTCCTTGCAAAAGATTCATATTGATATAAATTAAAGACTTCAGTGCATTGCCATGTTTATAGGCGTTTTCAATAAGAGGTAACAATAACAGCGGTATCACAAGCGCATTATTTTCATCTATATTTTTTTTGAAGGTTATTGTTATGCGTTGATTAAACCGCAATTGCTGTAATTCAATATAATCTTCTGCGATTTTAATTTCGTCTTTTATAAAGGTTCGTTTGTTTTCTGCATCATATAAAACATAGCGTAATATCTTAGATAACTGCATAACAGCTTCTGGGGTTAAGGCAGATTGTGAGCGACTTAATGAATAGATGCTGTTCAACGAATTAAAAAGAAAGTGCGGATTTACCTGTGCTTTAAGATGCATCATTTCTGATTGTAGTTTTTCCTGCACTAGTATTTTTTCTTTCTTTAAAGCATTCATGCGTAACTTAAAAAGCTTTATAGCAACTGCCGCCCCACATACCTGTAAAATATCCAATAAAGTATTAAAGAATCTAGCTGTGATGCGTGCGGGAGCTAAATGTGGGTTGGGTATTTGATAAATATAAGGCCATACTAATTGATGTACAATTAACCGGCACACAATAGCAGCACTTAAAAGAATTCCAATTGTTTTTAAAATCACAAAAGTTTTATTGCCAGGGCTTATCCAATTTGGGATTAGAAAATACAAGACATAATAAACTGCAATGATTTTTATAACAAGTAACAGTAATACTGAAAAGGCAGATTGCAAAAACATTTCCAAGGATGGATGAATAGAAAATTCTTCGGAAATATAAAGCTCGTTAAAAAGGCTTACGCTATAATAACAAAGCCAAAATAAGATGTGTTGATACAAGCGTGTATATTTCATCACTGCAAAAATGAGAAATAATATTTGCTTTAAGTTTAAAATAATACAAACGACAGTTAACGTTATATAAACAGTACTTTCTTACCAACTTACGTTTCAACCTTCAAAGAATGTTATTTAGGGGTAGGAGCAGGTTATAACTATACTTTCTAACATCAGGGGTTTTATAGATTGTATTTTTGTTTAAAATCTAACTAAACGCACTTATTTATAGTGTCAAAGAACTTAGAAATTAAAAAAATAATTATGAAAAAAATATTTTTTACGTTTACTTGTATAGCATGGGTTTTATTATCTAACGCAGCCATACTTCATGTGCCTCTTGTGTATAGCGGCATACAAGTGGCTATAAACGCTTCTGCTAATGGCGACACAATAATTGTTGCTCCGGGTATATATTACGAGAATATAAATTTTCGTGGGAAGAAGATCTTATTAACAAGTCTTTTTTATGTTTCAAGAGATACTTCGTTTGTTAACGCTACTATTATTAACGGAAGTACACCTGTTAATGCAGACACAGCAAGCTGCGTTATTTTTAATTCGGGAGAAGATTCAACCTCTGTTCTTCAGGGCTTTACAATAACCGGTGGTGCAGGCACAAAATGGACAGACATTCATGGCGCAGGTATTTATCGCGAAGGTGGTGGCGTTTTGATGGATCTGTCATCTCCCACAATATGCTTTAATATAATTGTAAATAACAAAGCCATAAATACAACAAGCGTAACAAGTGCGGGTGGCGGTGGTATACGTATTGGTGATGGAGCTCCATATATCTTAAATAATATTATTATTAATAACCAAGGAAAATATGGACCGGGCATTGTTTTAAATTATACAGGCTGTACAATCAGGAATAATATTATTTCTAATAATACAGGCGCTACAAGTTATAGCGGTGGTGGCGGAATATGGATGTACAGCAATCATTCTATGAATTATGCTAAAATAATAGAAAATAATACCATCATCAATAATTCATCTTATGCCGCAGGCACAGGTGGCATTTCTATACAATCAGCGACAAATGTTTTTCTAAAGAATAATATTTTTTGGAATAATATTCCTTTAACAACACAAATTAAAAATATTGGATCAACTATACGGGCCGCTTATAATGATGTAGAAGGTGGTTATACAGGCACTGGAAATATGAACGCCGATCCTTTACTTGATAATTGTTATCTTTTATCAAGCACTTCTCCTTGTATAGATAAAGGAGATAGCTTATCCTTATATAATGATGCAGTAACTTCTCAATCAGTAGCTATTTTTCCTTCTATGGGCACACAAAAAAATGACATAGGAGCTTATGGCGGGCCACAAGCTTTTATGTTGTATTGCTCGACTACGCTTACAGCTATAAAACAAAATAATTTACAGAATGAGGTGTTTAATGTATATCCCAATCCTTCAAATGGAATTTTCTTTATAGAAACAACTCCTTTTCAAAAAGATATTTCCATTAGCATTGAAGATATACAAGGAAGAATCATTTTAGAAGATAAACTTACTGAAAGCAAAACAAGTTTTGGAATGAATACTATAGCAGGTTTTTATTTTATTAAAATATACGATAAAGCAATGGGATTATTATCTGTAAAGAAAATATACATTACTCAATAATACAAGTAGCAACTAAAATGATTAAACAAGCTGTAGCTATTTACAACAACGAAAGGATTCATTACAGCCTGAATATGAACACGCCTGCTGTTGCTCACATAAACCAAGTTCACAAATATAAATCCTATAAGAAAAATTACTCTCAAAAAATAATATACATTTGAATCATCAGGTAGTAACAGAAACAACTTAGAAAATTTAATCCAATGACTATTTATATCTTTTTAAACTAACAAAAAGGTCAACCTATATCAGGACAAGACAAACAAAATAAATAAATCATTATGACGATGTGTCTTTCTTTAAAAGCTCGATTCCTTTTTTTCGCACTTGTGTTGACAATAACAGTCAAGGCACAGACATCTACTTTCAACCCATTCCAAAAAGAAAATTATGCGATTTATCATCTTGACTTTACACAGTATTTTGTAAATGACAATGAGGAGAAAAAGGATTTGCAGAAATTGTATGCGTCTTTAAAGAAGTTTAGTTTATTTAAAGGAAAAACGACTTTGTCAGCAGCTAATTTAATTGCTGTATTAAAAATGCAGGATAGTTTATTAATCCAATTTTACAGACATTACATCTACCACTATTTACTTGCTTCAGTAAACAGAAAAAATATTCAGAGCAGAGAGTTAAGCAAAAAGATGGAAGCAGACTTTAATGAAAAAACTTCCTTTCTGGAAAAAGAACTAACAGGGTTATCACCTTCTAAACTTACAAATTATATTCAGCAAAAACCTGAGATAAAAAAGTATGATTATTACTTCAAAAAAATATTGCGAAATAAAGAGCACCAAGTTAGCCCTTCGATAGAAGAAACGATTAATCATTTAACACCTTCTCTTTCAGCATGGCAATTTGAATTATATCAAACAATTGGTGACAATATAAAATTTGAAGATATTGAAACACCTAATGGTAAGCTTAATGCAAAGAAAGAGAGTAAATTACTTCAGACCAATTCTGACTCTTCAATAAGACAAAAAGGGTTTAAGAAGCTGTATGAAGGATTTAATTCAATGAGGGATTTATATGCCTTTACTTTGATTAAGTTGGCAAACGCAGCAAATGAGAATGCCCTGCTTCATCATTTTTCTGATGCTGCTGAAATGTATTACTTTGATAAATTCCAAACTAAAGTAACAATCAATAATATTTTACTTCAAATAACTGATTCAGTAAGTGTCTATAAACATTACCAGCAAATAAAGTCGGATTTAAAAAAACAAAAATTGCTTACTCCACAAATAAATTATTGGGACTTAGATTTTAGTCCTAATTTAAAGCAGCCACAATTCACCATTGATTCTGCACAGCAAATTATTTTGGCGGCTCTGCAACCACTGGGCGAAGAATACCACAAAGAGTTGTTCAATCTTCTGAACCCGGTCAACAGAAGAATGGAAATATACCCTGATAAAAATAAGCGTTCAGGCGGTTTTTCAATGGGATTTATCGGAACAAATAGTGTTTTTTTTACAGGTGGCTATCTTGGTTACTATAATGATGTAAGGGTGCTTGTACATGAATCTACACATGCTATTCACAGGCAGCTAATGAATGCAAATAACGTATTACCTGTTTTTGCAGACGGACCTAATTATTTATTTGAATCTTTTGCAATTTTTAGTGAATTTTTATTTTCAGACTATTTGATACAACAAGCAAAAACAAAAGAAGAAAAACAGTATTATCTTGAACAGTATTTTGATAATAAAGGTATGATCATGTTTTCTGTGGCAAGCGATGCATTGTTAGAACAGAATATACACGATGGCATAAAAGCAGGAATTATTAATACCGCAGATGATTTAGATTCACTCAATAAAAAAATAAACGAAACATTCTCTATTTGGAATACTGAGCAATTACCACAACTAAATCAAAGATGGATAACCGCAAGATTATTTTATGAAGATCCATTTTATGAAATCAACTACGTTTTGGGTGCAATGTTAGCGCTCAAATACTATGAGCTTTACACTGCAAACAAAGATTTATTTTGTAAAAATTATATCGCCTTATTGAAAAATGGTTTCACAGCCGACGCACAAACTTTATTAAAAAAATATTTGGATATTGATATTAATAACCCGTCAAATTTGGTAAAAGATGCCATTAAAATTACCAATTTAAAAGTAAATCAGTTAGAAGAATTGTATAATAAATAAGAAGAACTGCTTACTGGGTAGAACCAAGTAAATTTTAAGCAAAAATAATTTCTAAACATGGATTTCAGTTATCAAGAAAACTATATTTTCGAAGACGACATAGTGCGTTTGAGGCCATTGGAGGTAAATGATTTAGATTATTTGTTGGAGTATTCTTTGAATGAACCCGATATATGGAGCTTTAATGCAAGGGGTCCAATTGGGGAGGAAAACCTTAAAGCGTACATCGAAGAAGCAATTAAACAAAGACAAAACAGAAAGGAGTATCCATTCATCGTTTATGATAAGAGAAACAATAAATATTGTGGCAGTACCCGATTCTATGATATTAAATTGGAAAATAAAACCATGCTATTGGGTTATACGTGGTATGGAAAGAAATTTCAAGGAACTGGAATAAACAAGCATTGTAAATTTCTTCTTTTGGATTTTGCTTTTAGTAAAATGAATATGGAGCGGGTTGAATTCAGAGCAAATAGTAAAAACGAAAGAAGTTTAAATGCAATGAAAAGTATAGGTTGTACAGTTGAAGGTGTCTTAAGAAATATTGCTTTTGGGGCACAAGGAGAAAGAATTAATGCGACTGTATTAAGCATTTTGAAAACTGAATGGGATGAAAAATCAAAAGATATGTTGAGAACAAAGTAATGTTAAAGCCCATTTTATATAATTTATTTTTTCTTCTTTTCCCTATGATGGGTTTTGCTCAGGTAATAAAAGTTGATATGGATTCCATTTTTGTTAATTGGGAGTACGATGACTTAATAATAGCCCTCCAAAAAGAATTTAGCCCCAGTATATTAACAAGCTATGAAACTGGTAGAAAAATAGCATATAAAGATAGTACACCGCGGTATTACACGGATACCTTACAATCATTTAAAAGGAAATCGGTTGATACAATTATATCCGGAGAGACCATGGGTGTGTTAGACAAGATCTTTATCCCATTTTTCAGCACCAAGAAAAACAGAAGCGGTATAGGATTGAGTTTAAGTAAGCAAATTATGCTCTTGCATAAAGGCCATATAAGTATTCAATCCAATATTAACGAAGGTACTGTTATCAATCTTCAGTTCTAAAGATCATTTTAATTAACCAAAGAGGTAAAACTTTATAAAGTTTACCGCTTTTTACCACTTATTTCCAATCTTTGTAATAATGAATGCAAGTTTTGATACATGGACAATTATTTTCTTGTTTGCCGCTATACAGGGTTTGTTTGTTTCAACGGTATTGCTTTTAAAAAAAGACAAACACCCTTCTCGTAAAATACTTGCGGCTATTCCTTTTTTCTTTTCGGTTATATTAATTGAATATGTGCTTTTTTGGACCAACTATCAGTTTTATTTTCCATACCTAATGAGTTGGTATAATTGCTTTGTTTTCCTCTTCGGCCCTTTTTTCTATCTCTATTTTAAATCTGTCTTTACTAAAAATATTTCTAAAAAAGATCTATTGCATTTTAGTGTCTTCGTTTTATGTGTTGTCCGGCTGGCACCTTTCTTATTCAGATCTATGGAATGGAAGCAGGGTTTTTTATTGAAGCAATTCACGACCGATATGTCGTGCTTTTTGGGAATAGCCTGGCTTGGCATCATACACATGATCATTTATTTGATATTTATTTGGAAAGATTTTTATGCTCTTAGTCTTTCGGGCAAAGAAGTAAAAATTTGGTTTCGCTGGCTCCCGGGCTTTTTTATGAGTTTCATCATTGCATATGCCTCTTATTTTGTGCTCTCTCGATTCTCTTTTTTTAATCCCCAATGGGATTATGCCATATCCTTCAGCATGATGTTCTTTATTTATTTTCTTTCGTGGTTTGGCTATATGCAGCCCAAGGTGTTTAGTGGCTTTGGCGTTTTTGAAAAGGACAAAGAAGAAGTAAAGTATAAAAATTCACCCTTGAAACAGGATACAGGTCTGGCTATTTTGCAACAGCTGAAAGCTTTAATGGATAAGGATAAACTCTACCTGCAAAGCAACATCAGTCTTGACATGGTATCTTCTGCCAGCGGTCTTAGCAAGCATTATATTTCGCAGGCCATTAATGAGAACCTGCAAATGAATTTCTTTGAGTACATCAACATTCTACGTATTACCGAAGCTAGAGAATTGCTGCTTAAGCCAAAAGAAGAACTTAATATTATTGAAGTGGCTTACCAGGTTGGCTACAATAATAAAGTATCTTTTAATAAGGCTTTTAAAAATATTACCGGGCAAACTCCTACCGAATTCCGCCAAAGCCTGGAAAAAAGGTAAACCTTTAGCGGATTTTACCCCGTTTACTTTATGTAGCATTAGTTTTGAAAAAAAACATAGCACATGAAAAAACTAATTTTATTTATCGGTATAATTCCTTTTGTAATGAAAGGACAAGGAGGTTGGACAAAAATAACATCAACACTTAACCCTGTTACAACATTTACCGCTCCCGGAATTTATAAAGGAGCTGCCTGGGTAGATATTAATAACGATGGCAATACTGACCTTTTTGCTATGCCAAATTTTATGTTTTTAAATACAGGTGGCGGAAATTTTACGCAATTAAGCAATTTAAATATAAACCCAGTGCCTACACAAAACCCGGGCGGATGCAGCTGGGCCGATATTAATAACGACGGTAATATTGATTTTATCACGGCTCAAAACCCAAGTGAGATATACCTAAATAACGGCAATAATACATTTCAGAATTTCAGTGCGAATATTCCTGCGCTTAGTGGTTACGCTGCCTGGGGTTGCGCATTAGCCGATGTAAATAACGATAACCGACTCGATCTGTTATATGCCCAAGCTTATGGCTTTCATGGAAGTGCTACGCCTACGCCCTGCAATTTTTTTATACAGGATGTTGCTTCATTTTCCTTTTCACAAAAAAAAGGATATGCGTTTACAGATTCGCTTAAGCCTTACACTGTCCCTTATTTTCATGATTATGATATGGATGGTGATATGGATCTTTTTATCGCTACCGGTCCTGGCGGTAGTCCCGGTCCGGATTATTGTTATCGCAATATGAAAAAAGAAACCGGTTTGGATACATTATATAAAATGACTGTCGAGCCATGGTCAACCCAATTGCAGGACGGACAATGTTACAATGCGATAGATTTTGATAACGACGGCGATCTGGATTTATGCCTTACCAATTATTCGGGTGCATCTTCACGTTTCTATATTAATTCAAACGGAATTTATACTGGTATTACAATGCCTTTTACAAACACAGCTTCGCACTTATCTAATGCCTGGGGAGATTTTGATAATGATGGTGATTTAGATGTGATCATGGCTTTTGATAACAGCATATCAAAATATTATCGCAATAATGGTAATGGATCTTTTACCCAACTTACTTCAACTTTTGCGGCACCAACACTTAACAGTTGTATTATAAGTTGCGATTATGATAACGATGGCGACCTTGATGTTTTTGTGGATGGAAATGATAATGCAAAAGCAATTTATAAAAATGATACAGTTGCTGGTTCACGCAAGTGGATCAATTATACATTTAAAGGCACTGTTTCTAACCGTTCGGCCATTGGCGCTATTATAAAAGTAAAAGCAATTATAAATGGAATGCCTGTTTGGCAAATTCGAACTATTACGGCGCAAAATAGTTTTCAAGGGCAAAATGATTTGAGGCAACATGTTGGATTAGGTGATGCGAGTCAGGTAGATTCGGTATTGATCTATTGGCCTTCTGGATTAAAAGAATTTTATATTAATAAACCCATTAACCAGTTTGAAACTTTTATTGAAGGGAACGGAACTCCTTTATCTATAAAACAAACAATTAATAATGTTTCTTTTAAAATATATCCAAACCCTTCTAATGGAATTTTTTATGTAGAAACAACTGCTTTTCAAAAAGATATTTCCATTGGTATAGAAGATATACAAGGAAGAATGATTTTAGAAAGTAAACTTGCACAAAGCAAAACAATTTTCAGAATGGATACTTCGGAAGGTTTTTATTTTATTAAAATATACGATAAAATGCTAGGACTATTATCTGTAAAGAAAATATATATTACGAAATAGCATAGTGGATAATACGTTGCGTTATTCTGTTATATTTATTTTAGCAGTGCTAGACTTTTGATCAATAGTTACGACAATAATATAAGTACCAGCTTTACTATTTTTTAATTATACCTGTTGGTGGGCACGCAATACCAATTCTTCTTTATATATTTCTTTTCCTTCCACCAATTGGTTCCAAGTACATCAAAAAAGTGATTTTTTGAATCCTAATTATTGTGTTTAAGTAAGTAGGAAGACTGAAACTTTGGGTTTTGCAGACTGAAACAAATACTGAAACATTTCAGTGCAGATGCGGCTCCATGCGGTTCCACATGGATTTGCTAAGTAGTTGGTTATAAGCAATAAGCCCTTAAAACGTTATGTTTCAAGGGCTTATTTTCATTAGTTTGCGGTCCGGACGGTTACGGAACCTTTTGGTTTTAGTTATATTTCATTATACCTAATTAATACTAATTAACTGAAAAACAATCATTTGATATAAATTGAGGTATAGCTGGGTATAACCAGTTAGAAACTTTACCGTACCCCGTACCGTACCCCATAAAAACAATTTATAAATTCGTAAACCTATATTACTATGGCTAAAATAAGCTTTTATTTAAAAAATCCTGACAGCAATGAGTTGTCGCCAATTAAAATGTATTTCAGATACAGGGAGCAAACAATAAATTTCTCTACTGGCGAAGCGATACAACCAAATCACTGGAACACAAAAGACCAGAAGGTTTTACCAAAATTTGCTAAAAAATATCCTGACTTACAAAACAAACTTGACGAGTATAAAGAAGTTATTAGTGGGATTTACCGACGATTAGAAATAGGAGGCGAAACAATTAGTAATGAAATCATCAGGAAAAAGTTTAACGATTATTATGGGCAAATAATTGAGGAGAAACATACTCTGATAAGTTTTATTGAATGGTACTTAGAACAAGCGAAAACTAATAAAACAAAGTCTACTATAACCGGATATAAAGGTACACTCCGACACTTAAAGGAATTTGAAAAGCATTCCCACATTAAACTTTCATTTGATAAAATCAATGTAGATTTTTATTTGAATTTTATTGATTACTTGAAAGAGAAGCAATTCAAACCAAACACAATAGGTAAACTAGTTAAGAATATAAAAGTTTTTTTAAACCAAGCAACAGAGCGTGGCATAAATAAGAACATGGAATATAAAAGCCATCGCTTTAAAGTGCTTCATGAGGAAACAGATGCAATCTATTTAAACGAAGATGAATTGCAGAAACTCGCTGACTTAGACCTGACGAATAATACACGATTAGAAAAGGTTAGAGATTTGTTTTTAGTGGGTTGTTACACAGGATTGAGGTTTAGTGATCTTAGTCTTCTAAAAAAAGACCATTTAAAAAACGGGAAGATTTCCATTAAAATGCAAAAGACCGGAGATACAGTTGTTATTCCATTACACCCGGTAGTTTCCGATATAATGAAAAAGTACAAGGAGACACAAAATAGTTTGCCGCCTGCTATGTCGAATCAAAAAATGAATGACTATCTAAAGGAAATTGGTAAACTTGCAGAGATAAACGAACCCATAATGATTAATGAAACAAAGGGGATTCTTAAAGTTGAAACAATGCACCAAAAGTACACATTAATTTCCACGCACACGGCCAGGCGCAGCTTTGCAACCAATTTGTTCTTGCAAAATTTCCCAACTCTAAGCATCAGGAAAATTACAGGACATAAATCTGAGGCCTCTTTTTTTCGCTATATAAAAATGGACGGTGAACAGTCTGCTTCAAGATTAGAAGAGCATTGGAATAATCAAGCTAAATTAAAAAAGGTTGTATAGGTTGTACTATGCACTCTAAGTGCTAAAAGCCAAATTTTAGAAATAAAATGCAATTTCCGGCGGTTGTAGAAAGAGTAACGGTCCATAAATGTTAATGTGAATCAATGGAATAGGCTATGTATAGCAAAGATTTTTTTAG
>JBDTJJ010000107.1:0-7019 GCA_039935895.1 Bacteroidia bacterium
TAAAAGCTGAAATTAACGGTAAAGAAATTCTGAAAGGAATTAATCTTGAAGTAAAAGCCGGTGAAGTGCACGCTATCATGGGGCCTAACGGTTCGGGTAAAAGCACTTTATCGGCTGTGCTTGCCGGTAGAGAAGATTATACGGTAACAGGCGGAAGCGTTTCTTTTAACGGAAAAGATTTGCTGGAACTTGCTGCTGAAGATCGCGCTCGCGAAGGGATTTTTCTTGCGTTTCAATATCCGATAGAAATACCGGGTGTGAGTAACATAAATTTTTTACGCACAGCTATTAACGAAATTAGAAAATACAAAGGCTTGCCAGATATGGAAGCTAAAGATTTTTTAGCGCTTATAAAAGAAAAACAAAAATTAGTTGAACTAGATGCTAAACTTGCCGGACGCAGTGTGAACGAAGGCTTTAGCGGAGGAGAGAAAAAACGCAACGAAATATTTCAAATGGCGGTGCTTGAACCAAAGCTTGCCATTTTAGATGAAACCGATAGCGGATTAGATATTGACGCCCTGCGCATTGTGGCAGCCGGTGTAAACAAATTAAAAAATAAAGATAACGCAACTATTGTAATTACGCACTATCAGCGTTTGTTAGATTATATCGTTCCTGATTTTGTACATATACTTTACAATGGTAAAATTGTAAAAAGCGGCGGCAAAGAACTGGCGCTTGAAATGGAAGAAAAGGGTTACGACGAGATTAAAAAACAATACGATACTGCCGCTGTATAACGGCCCAAGATGATTACAGATAAACTAACAGCCACCCACAATTTTTTAGAAGAATTAGCTAAACAAGCCGGAAAGGCAAACTTTATGCCTGCTTCGGAGATTGGCTTGGCTTTACAATATTTAGAAGAGAAAGGAATTCCCAACAATAAAAACGAAGATTATAAGTACTGCAATATTGAAGCTATACTTCGTAAAGAATTTAAAACCATTTCGGGAAAAGAAATTGCTGTAACAGCAAACGATTTAAAAAGCAACTATTTTATAAAAGACGCTTGCAATGTTTATGTTGTAAATGGAAAATTAATTGTAGATGCTTCTGAAATCCCCTCAAACACAGTTGTTTCAAGCATTGATAAAACGCCGGCAGAAACTTTAAAAAAGCATTTAGCACAATACGCGCAAACAAATAGCGATGCACTTATTGCGGTAAACGTAGCGTATGCTGACAGAGGGATTTTTTTACACATAACTTCTACCGTTGAAAAACCAATTGTTATACATCACGTAAATTCATCGGAAGGGAATTTATTTTTTAATGTGCGTAATTTATTTATCGTTGAAAAAAATGCAGAAGCACAAGTAACTGAATTTTTTCATTCGTCAAATCAAAAATACTTTAGCAATAACCTGACAGAAATTTTTGTTGGAGAAAATGCACACTTCAATCATACGGTTGTCCAAAACGCAGGTACAGCAAGTCATACCGTAAATACAACAAAAACACATCAGCACAAACAAAGCACGTATACAAATTCTTGCTTTACATTTAGCGGGGCATTAGTCCGCAATAATTTAAACACAGCAATTGCTGCCGAGTTTGCCGAAACACATTTGTTTGGCTTATTCGTTACTAAAGCAAATCAGTTGGTGGATAATCATACTTTGGTAGATCATTTAAAACCAAATTGCCAAAGCAACGAATTGTATAAAGGTATTGTTGGCGGAAAATCTACAGCGGTTTTTAACGGACAAATTTTTGTAGAAAAAGACGCGCAAAAAACCAACGCTTATCAAAGTAGTAAAAATATTTTATTGAGTGATGATGCAACGGTTAATGCAAAACCAGAGTTAGAAATTTATGCTAACGATGTAAAATGCAGTCATGGTACATCAACCGGCAAAGTAGATGAAAATGCTTTATTTTATTTAAAAGCACGCGGCATTGGCGATGAAAAAGCACGCAAACTTTTATTACAAGCCTTTGCACACGAAGTAATTGATCAATTAAAAAATGAAACTATAAAAGAAAAAGTAGTTGAGTTATTTGAACAATCTTTACAAGATTAATTTTTTCTTCGATGCAAAATATACTTCAACATACTGCTTTCAACATTGAAAAAGTAAGAGAAGACTTCCCTATTTTAAAAATGCAGATAAACAACAAACCGCTTGTTTATTTTGATAACGGAGCTACCTCGCAAAAACCAAAACAAGTAATTGACGCTATCGCGAAATATTACTCGGAAGAAAATAGCAATATTCACAGAGGCGTTCATACACTTAGTCAGAGAGCCACTACACATTACGAACTTGCGAGAGAAACGGTACGTAAACATATAAATGCAGCATCTGTAAACGAACTAGTTTTTACACGCGGCACAACAGAAAGCATCAATTTAGTGGCGCATTGTTTTGGTAAATTATTTATTACTAAAGGAGATGAAATTATTGTTTCAGAAATGGAACATCATTCTAATATTTTACCTTGGCAAATTTTGTGCGAAGAAAAAGGCGCTGTTCTAAAAGTAATTCCTGTAACTGAAAATGGAGAATTAAATTTAGAAGCATACAAAAAGTTACTTTCAGATAAAACCAAATTAGTTGCGGTTACACATGTTTCAAATACATTGGGCGTAATTAATGATGTGAAAGAAATTATTAAGATTGCTAAACAAAAAAATATTCTGGTATTGTTAGATGGCGCACAAGCCATACCGCACATGGCTGTTGATGTGCAAGATTTAGATTGCGATTTTTATTGTTTTAGCGGACATAAAATTTATGCGCCTACAGGTATTGGTGTCTTATATGCCAAAGAAAAATGGATAAATAAATTCGAACCTTATCAAGTTGGTGGTGGCACCATTAAAACAGTTTCGTTTGAAAAAACAGTTTACGTTGATGGTCCGTTAAAGTTTGAAGCGGGCACGCCAAACATAGAAGGTGCCATTGGTTTAGCTGCCGCTTTAAATTATATAAATGAAATTGGGTTAGAAACTATTGCTGCTTACGAAGATGAGTTGATGCAATATGCCACACAAAAATTACGCGCCTTGCCAAGTGTAAAAATTTATGGTGATGTAAAAAACAAAGCAGCTGTAATTTCTTTTAATGTAAAAGATAATCACCCGTTTGATGTAGGCACGCTACTTGATAAGCAAGGTGTAGCAGTCCGTACAGGGCATCATTGTACGCAACCTTTAATGCAATGTTTTAATATTCCAGGAACGATACGTGCTTCACTTTCGTTTTACAATACCAAAACAGAGATTGATATTTTTATTTTGGCTTTAGAAAAAGCAGTTAAAATGTTAGGATAATTTTTTATTATTTTTGTATTATGACCAAAACAGCTATATTAAACAAAGTTCATCAATACGTTGATGAGGCTGATACGCAAGTGCTTGAAGTGGTGTACAAACTACTTGAGGTTTACCGACAAACTAATGCAAGTGTACTATCTAAAGAGCAACAAAAGGAGGTGATAAAAAGGTCGGCTTTGTATAAAGCAGGAAAAATGAAAACATACTCGTTGTTGGATGCAAGAGAGCGAGTTCGCAAAACAATTTCTAAATAAATGGATTACAAATTAATTGTAACCGAAAGAGCTGTTGCCGAACTTGAAAGTGCTTGCCTGTATTACAACAAACAACAGGCAAGTTTAGGTTTTGAATTAGAAGAAGAAATATTTATTTTGTTTGAAATGATACAAGAAAATCCCTTACTGTTTCCTGTAAAATTTGCTCACATACACGAAGCGGTTGTTAAGCGATTTCCTTTTGTGATAAATTATGAGGTTATTGGAAAAAAGATAATTGTACTTTCTTTATTTCATGCTAAACAAAATCCTCGCAAAAAAGTGAAGAACAAAAAGTAGAACTGAGATGACGATTACAGAAATTGAACAAGAAATAATTGAAGAGTTTGAATTGTTTGCCGACGATTGGGAATTGAAATATGAGCATCTTATTGAATTAGGGAAATCACTTCCATTAATAAATGCACAATACAAAACAGAAGAATATATTATTAAAGGTTGCCAAAGTAAAGTGTGGTTACATTCTGAAATGGCAAATGATAAAATAGTTTACACCGGCGATAGCGATGCCATTATTACAAAAGGAATGGTGGCATTATTAGTACGTGTGTTTTCAAATCAAAAACCAGATGATATTTTAAAAGCTGATGTCCGTTTTATAGACACCATTGGCTTGAAAGAACATCTTTCGCCAACGCGTGCCAATGGATTAATTAGTATGATAAAACAAATGAAATTAGATGCTTTAGCCTTTAACGGAAAAGTATAATTTAAATATTACAGATATGTCAGCCATTATAAAAGCAACAAACACAGACTTAGCACAACGAATTATTGACGAAATAAAAACTTGTTTCGACCCTGAAATACCGGTTGATGTTTGGGAGCTTGGGCTTATTTATGAAATAAATTTATCTGAAGAGAATGATTTAGGTATTGTTATGACACTTACATCGCCTAACTGCCCAGCGGCGGAGAGTTTACCAGCCGAAGTGGAAGGGAAATTGAAAGAATTAGCGGGTATTAAATCGGTGAAATTAGATCTTACTTTTGAACCAACCTGGGATAAAAATATGATGAGCGAAGTTGCCCAGTTGGAACTTGGTTTTATGTAGCTATGCGTTAGGTATTAAGCAATCGTATTTTTATTTTTAAGAATCAGCCATAAAACAAAGGGCGCACCAAATAAAGATGTGATAACATTAACAGGCAATGTAATATCAAAAATGGGTAGATTACTGAGTACATCGCACAATAACAAAAAACACGCGCCGACTAAAATGTTGCCAAATAATTGATGTAAATGATGGGTGGTTTTAAAGAATATGCGCACTAAATGCGGAAGTGCTAAGCCCACAAACCCAACCGGACCGCAATACGCCGTAGTTACACCACTAAGCAGGGCTGTTAAAATTAAAAGTATATTTTTTAAAACGGAAATGTTTACGCCAAGTAAATAGGCCTGTTCATCGCCCAATAACAACGCATTTAAAGGTTTTATTAAAAACAGACAAGCTATAAAACAACTAATTACTATGGTGGCGAAAATTAATAAATCGTTATCGGTTACGTTGCTTAAAGATGCCATGTTCCAAATAACAAAATTTTTGAGATGTTGCGCATTTGATACATATTCTAAAACCGATTGCCAAGCGCCGGCAATAAAACCAATCATCATACCAATTAATAAAATATGCGTTTGGTTTTGAATTTTTTTGGCAATAAACATAATTAAAAACAAACCTGCCAAAGCACCTAATGATGAGGCAAGCGGAATGCCAAGTGAATGAAAAAAAGAATTTGTTATACCACTTCCGCCTAACATAAATAAAGCAACTGATAACGATGAAACAGAGTTTACACCTAATACATAAGGCCCCGCCAAGGCGTTTTTAAAAAATGTTTGCATCAGCATACCTGCAACTGCTAAAGCAGAACCTGCACAAATAGCGGCAATAGCTTTTGGTAAACGTAAACCTAAAATAATAATAGTTTCGGTTGAGTTGGTGGGGTTTGTAAAGCAATTAATTATTTTTTTGATGGGAATAAATACAGAACCACAAGCAATATCTAAAATAAAAAGCAGTAGAATTAATACAATTAATAAGATATATTTTTTGGTAAAATTCATTGTTCTTTTTAATGATTTATATTTTTGTACACCGGTGTTCGCCTAAAAGCTCGGGTCATTTAAGTTGTTTGTAGTATTTTAATTCTTGATTTGGCAGTAAAGTTGGGTGAAAAATTTTAATCATATCTGCTAATAATTCATCTGGTCGATTTAATCCATATTCCCAATACCCATTTCCACCATTTTTATTCATCATTGCGTTGTTGTTATACAGGTTTCTTTTTTTATACGCATTAAAAATTTCGTAGCGTTTATCTTGTTTTAAAACATCAGCCGCACTGTTTGAATAATGCAAGTTAAGCCAATAATCTGCATTAGTAGCTTTACTAATTACCTGTTCCATATTTAAAGATAGCGCATTTGTTTTATCGTTATCATTAAAAATGTATGTAGCACCGGCATCTTTAAGTAATTGCGCCATGTTACTTTTTCCACCGGCCACAAACCAAACATCGCCGGTTTTAAGCTCGGTAAATACGCTTGGTTTATAACGACAAGTATCTACTAAGTTTTTTAATTGCACGTAATTTTTTCCGACAGAAGAAAATAAAGAGTCTGCTTTTTGCTCTTCGTTAAAAAACAAAGCAAGTGCTTTAGTCCATTCGGCACGGGCAAGCGAGTTGGTTTCAAAATAATCGGCACACACAACAGGAATGATATTTGCCTTTAATAAACGTGAGTCGAAATCTTTTTTAGGATCTCCACTTGGGTTTGTAAATAGTATTTGTGGTTTACAGACAAGCGTTTGCTCTATATTTAAAACATCGTTTTTACTGAGTTGTTGTATTTTATTTTCGGCGCACTTTTTTAAAATGATTGGATTATAAATGTAAACGGCATTATCAACAGCGGTAATATAATTGAGTAGTTGTAAATTATTTAATGCACCCACAAAAACAGAAGCCAGACAAGCTACAGAGTTAACGGGTGTTTTTACATAATACGCATTAAAGTTTAAAGTTGGTTTTTCATTTTTGTAAATGATGTATATAACCGAATCTGTTTTTTCGGCATTGATGTAAGTAACTAAAGCAGAAAAATTTTCTTCTTTATAGATTTTAAAATAGGTTGCGTAGTTGTTTTTTTGAGAATGCGTTAAAGAAGTAGTTATTTCCTTTTTTTGTTGCGTGCCGCATGATATAAGAAGCAACATACAAGAAATAAAAATTAAATAACGTGTTTTCATACTATGGAGTCGCAATCATTTTACGGTAACTTTCATCGCTGCCTGCACGTAATTTTATCCAAACATTAAGTTTGCCATAAACCTTATCTTCCATTACACAAAAAAACGCGGTGTGTTTTACAGAAGGCAATATCATACTAATATTGTCATTCTGTTTTACAGAAGAAAATAAAAAACAAGATGAATTAACCTGAGAGAGCC
>JBDTJJ010000108.1:0-8376 GCA_039935895.1 Bacteroidia bacterium
GAACAACCTTTTGATGCGCTATAAGGATCATCTCCACCCATTTTATCTTCTTCGTTATAAGCAATATTTTGTTCTAGGTTTTGATAACATTAATCGGTTGTAACATTTACAGCAGCTTTAACCGAAGGACAATTTCTAACAGCTTCAAAAAAGTTGACCGTCCCCATTAAATTTGTTTCGAAATTATAATGCGGGTTTTGATAAGATTCAATTACCAAAGGTTGCGCAGCTAAATGAAAGGCAATATCAGGTTTTACTTCATTAAAATAATTTTGCAATTTTTCTTTATCACGAACATCTCCATCAACGTGTTTTATTTTAGAAGTAAGGTTTGTTGTAACAAAATTATCTTGTTCGGTAAGGGGAGGAAGTGAGTATCCATAAACATCAGCACCTAATTCATGAAGCCAAATACAAAGCCAAGAACCTTTAAAACCAGTATCGCCTGTTACAAGCACTTTTTTGTTTTTATAGATGTTGTTGAATAAATCCATCGAGCTTATTTCCAAACTTTCCATTCGGCTTTGCCAGAGTTCCATAATTCTTCCAATTCTATTTTATCCCTCAGTGCATCCATACATTTCCAAAAACCATCATGTTTATAAGCAGATAGTTGTTCATCATTAGCAATTTCAATTAAAGGTTGTTTTTCCCATTGCACATTATCCATCTCACCTTCTAAGTAATTAAATATTTCTGGCTGTAAAACAAAAAAGCCGCCGTTAATCCACATACCATCGCCAACTGGTTTTTCTTGAAATGATTTTACTTTTCCATCTTCATCTGATTCTACATTTCCAAATCTCCCTGGTAATTGAATAGAAGTAAGGGTAGCCATTTTATTAGATTTTTTATGGAACGCCAACAATTTATCTATGTTCACATCGCAAACACCATCGCCATAGGTTAGCATAAAAGGTTTATTATCTACGTATTGTTTAATTCTTTTTATTCGCCCGGCAGTATTTGTATTTATGCCCGTGTCAACCAAGGTCACTTTCCATTTTTCGGAACCAGAATTATGAATTTCCATTTTGTTGTTAGCTAAATCAAAGGTTACATCGGTTTGATGCAAAAAATAATTAGCAAAATATTCTTTTATTACATAGCCTTTATATCCACAGCAAATAACAAATTCGTTAAAACCATAGTGAGAATAAATTTTCATGATATGCCACAAAATTGGCTTGCCACCTATTTCTACCATAGGTTTTGGTCTAATATCGGTTTCTTCAGAAATGCGGGTACCTAAACCACCTGCTAATATTACAACTTTCATAAATTAAAAATTAATTCTTTCTTTTTCAATTACTAGAGGCCTTTTACGTATTTGCGTATTAATTGCACCTATATACTCTCCAATAATTCCTATAAAAAATAATTGTACCGATGAAAAAAAGAAAATACCAATTACCATAGGCGCAGTACCTACCTGAAACCTATTCCAATAAATTAATTTATAAATAAGATAACCTAGTGCAACTAAAAAACTGATAGCAGCAGAGAAGAACCCAATAAACGCTGATAAACGAAGTGGTAGTTTAGAATGATTTGTAAAACCAAGCATTGCTATATCATACAGCGTAAAAAAGTTATTTTTTGTCTTACCTCCGGCACGTTCTGGTTGAGTATATTCAATTTCATATCTATCAAAACCAAGTTCAGTAATTAAGCCTCTAAAGTATGGATACGGATCATCGAGCGTTCTTAAAACAGCAATAAATTTTTGATCATACAAACCAAAACCTGTAAAGTTTTTTATGGGAGCTTCATCTCCGCCACCAGATGCTTTACTAAGTACATTATAAAATGTTTTTCTAACGGCAAACATTAAAGGATTTTCTTTGCTTTTGTTTTTTATACCGATAACAATTTTAAAACCCTCTTCCCATTTAGCTAAAAAGTTTTCTATCATAGCCGGCGGGTCTTGAAAATCGGCCACTAAAGAAATAACAGCATCGCCTGTACATTGTAACATTCCATAAAAAGGAGATCGTATATGTCCAAAATTACGCGCATTAACTATAATTTTTATATTTTTATTATCCTTTGCAATATCTTTTAATATAGCTACAGTTTTATCTATAGAGCCGTTATCTATAAAAACATGCTCGTAGGTATATTGAGGTAGTTTCTTAAACACATTAGCTACCGCATCAATTAAAGCCGCCACATTAGCTTCTTCATTATAGCAAGGAGTTAGTACAGATATATGTTTTGATTCCAAAATATTAGCAGTATATTTTTCAAAAATAGCATTTTTTACACATAATTAAGAGATAAACTTAATTGTCTGTTTTAAGTTTTTCATCTATTTTAAGTACATTTTCTGTTATATTTGCTAATGTAGATTATGAATTTAGAGGAAGATAAAATACATATTTTAGCGCATACTAAAAACGTTTGGGTAGAACTAAAGGAAAAAACCATTTTTATAACTGGTGGCACTGGTTTTTTTGGCAAATGGCTTTTAGAAAGTTTTATTTATGCAAACACTATCCTAAAACTAAATTCAAAACTTTTCGTACTAAGTAGAGATCCAGATACTTTTTTAAATAACCATCCTCATTTTAAAAATGAATCTCTAATTTTTATTAAAGGAGATGTACGAGATTTTGAATTTCCTACCCAACCTATTAATTATATAATACATGCTGCTACAGAAGCTAATTTGACTTTAAATGCAGAACAACCTTTGCAAATGTTTAATACTATTGTAGAGGGTACAAAGCACATATTAGAATTGGCAAAAGCAAAAAAAGTAAAATCAATTTTGCATACAAGTTCGGGTGCCATTTACGGAAAACAACCTTACAATGTTACACATGTTGCAGAAGATTTTACCGGAAGTCCTGATATTTATGATAAAAATGCTGCTTATGGCGAAGGTAAACGTGTAGCAGAAATGCTTTGCAATTTCTATCACAATTCGTGTGGTGTAAATTCTAAAATTGCACGGTGTTTTGCTTTTGTAGGGCCTTATCAGCCATTAGATAGTCATTATGCGGTTGGTAATTTTATAAAGGATATTATTACCGGAAATAAAATAAAAATAAATGGAGATGGAACCCCCTATCGGTCTTATTTATACGCAGCCGATTTAACCATTTGGTTATGGACTATTTTAATTTTCGGAAAACCTTGCTCACCCTATAATGTTGGCTCCGACGAAGAATTAACGATAGAAGAGCTTGCTAAGCTATTGGTAAGCATTTCAGGCAAAAAAATTGAAATTGAAATAGCCCAGCAAAAAAATAATACACCACCACTTAGATATGTTCCTTCTATAAAAAAAGCAGAAATAGATTTAGGTTTAAAGGTATTTACTAATTTAACAGAATCTTTAAAGAAAACAATTCAATATAATTTAAATGAAAGAGACAACTAGTAAGGTAAGCGATCTTATTGCCGATTTTTTAGAAGAAAAAGAAATTAAACACGTTTTCGGAATAATTGGAGCTGGTAATGCGCACATCTTCGATTCTATTTATAAAAAAGGATATACACAAATAATTTGCGTACATCATGAACAGGCCGCTTGCATGGCTATGCAGACCTACTTCAGAACATCCGGCAAGGTCTGCGCTGCACTTTTCACAACTGGTGCTGGTTCTACAAACGGTGTAACCGGCGTTGTAAGTGCTTGGGCAGATTCTATACCGGGCTTAATAATTTCGGGTAACGAAAACTCTAAATATATCGATATCCACAAAGATTTACGTATGTGGGGTGTGCAAGGTTATGATAGTTCTTTAATGGTTGAAAAAGTTACGAAATATGCTGGCAGAGTTCTTAAAGCCGAAGCTATTAATTATGAATTAGAAAAGGCTTACAGTATTACTACCCACGGCAGGCCTGGACCTTGCTGGCTAGATGTGCCAATGAATATTCAATCGGTAAACGTTGAAACAAAAAATCTTTTATCATTTTCAAAAACCGAATTACCCGTTTTAAATATTCAAAACGAGCACGATTTACAAGCATCAGTTACCAATGTTATAAAATCATTACAAAAAGCTAAGCGTCCAGTACTGTGGTTAGGTCATGGTATTAGTTTAGCCAAAGCAAAAGATTTAATAGAACCACTACTTAAACAAAGCAATATACCAGCCTTAGTTACTTGGGCGGGTATTGATATGGTAGATTCTTATCATCCTTTAGTTTATGGTAGAGCCGGTACTTACGGGCAGCGAGCCGCAAATTTTATTCTTCAAAATTGCGATTTTTTATTGTGTATTGGCACTCGTTTAGCCATCTCTCAAGTAGGGTATGATATTGATGAATTAGCGCGCGAAGCCGAAATTGCAGTAGTTGATATTGACATACATGAAATTAATAAATATGCCGGCAGATATAAACATAGTATAAATGCAGATGCAAAAGATTTCATCAATTTATTTTTAAAATCAACCGCAGATTTGGATACGAAGGCTTATAATCCGTGGATTGAGAAATGTAATCATTACAGAGAAAAATACCCTTGGTTTTCTAAAAAAGATCATCCGGATACAGATGGCTTTATTAATTCTTACCAATTTATGGATAAGCTTAATAATCACCTTAAAAAAGATCAAATTATAACAACTGATATGGGTACTGCATTACTTAGCGGTCATCAGGTTTTAAAAACAAAAAACGGCCAGCGATTAATGACTTCTACCGGACTTGGAGAAATGGGTTATGGCTTGCCCGCAGCTATTGGCGCATCTTTTGCACGCGATAAAGGAGAGGTTATGTGCTTAAATTGCGATGGAGGCATGATGATGAATTTGCAAGAATTACAAACAATGGTGCATCATAACTTACCAATTAAACTTATTATTTTTAATAACGATGGGTATTTAATGATTAAACACACTCAAAACGCTTTATTTAAAGGTAGAAGAGCAGGGGTTGACGAAAAATCGGGTGTAACCTGTCCAGATTTTAGTGAATTAGCAGCTGCCTTCAAAATCCCTGCTTATAAAATAAAAACGTGGGAAGATTTTGATAGCGTTATTCCTCAAATTCAAGATCACAACGGACCATTAATTTGCGAAGTATTTATGCATCCCCAACAAACATTTGTACCTAAATTATCATTGGCTATTCAAAAAGACGGTAGTTTAATTTCACCGCCGTTAGAAGATTTATCTCCCTTTTTATCAAGAGAAGAATTAGCCGAAAACATGTTGGTGGAAATTTTAGAAAAATCAAAAATGATTGAATCATAAAAGGATTCGGATATGAAAAAACTTAAAGTAGCTATTATTGGAAGTGGGAATATAGGAACTGATTTACTAATAAAAATTCAGCGCTCTAAATATTTAGAATGCACTCTTTTTATTGGGAGAAACTTATCATCTCCTGGTATGGCAAAAGCAATAGAAATGGGTGTTAGAGTATCTGACGAAAGTATTCGCGCCATAGAAAAAAATCCCGATTGCTGCGATTTGGTTTTTGATGCCACATCTGCTAAAGATGCTGTTGGGCATTGGACAATATTAGAAAAATTGAATAAAATTGTAATTGATCTTACCCCTGCAAAAGTGGGTATATTATGTGTACCTGCGGTTAATTTAAAAGACGCCATAAAAGAAAAAAACGTTAATATGGTTACGTGTGGCGGACAGGCATCAATACCCATTGCGCATATTATAGGCAATACACAAAAAAATGTAGAATACATCGAAGTAGTATCAAGTATTGCATCTCGTAGTGCTGGCCCAGCCACTCGTTTAAATTTAGATGAATATATTGATACAACTGAACAAGGAGTTAAACAATTTTCAGGCACAAAAAAAGCGAAAGCAATTTTAAATTTAAACCCGGCTCAGCCCTGCATTGATATGCAAGCTACCATTTTTGCTAAGGTTAAAAACCCAAATATGGAAGCGTTAATTAAAGAAGTTAATAAAATGGTTTTAGCCATACAAAAATATGTACCTGGCTACAATTTACTTGTACCGCCAATTTATGAAAATGGCAGAATTGTTGTAATGATAAAAGCATTTGGATTAGGAGATTACTTACCAAAATATGCTGGCAATTTAGATATTATTAATTGTGCTGCCATTGCTGTTGCTGAAGAATTTGCAAAAACTAAAAACTAAATTTTAATGAAACATATTTTAATAAGCGATACAACTCTTAGAGATGGAAACCACGCTGTAGCGCATCAATTAAGTGCAAAGCAAATAGCCCTATACGCGGCGGCAGCCGAAAAAGCTAATGTTCCTATTGTAGAAGTTGGTCATGGAAACGGTTTAGGCGCATCCTCTCTTCAAGTTGGCGAGGCTTTAGAAGATGATGTTACTTTATTAGAAACAGCGCGTAAACATTTAGTAAAAAGCAAACTTGGCATACATGTAATACCGGGTTTTGCCACTATTAAAAGAGATTTGCAAAGAGCTATTGATATTGGTGTAGATGTGGTTAGAGTAGCTTCTCACTGTACAGAAGCCGACTTAACGCAAAGGCATATAAGTTTTTCTAGAGAAAAAGGAAAAGAAACCTATGGTGTTTTAATGATGAGCCACATGGCACCTACTGCATTATTGGTAGAAGAAGCCCAAAAAATGGAACAATATGGCGCAGAAGGAATTATTATTATGGATTCTGCCGGTGCATATTTACCCGAAGATGTTACAGAAAGAATTTCTGCTTTAGTGGAGGGTTTATCTGTACCTGTTGGTTTTCATGCCCATAATAATTTAGGTATGGCAATAGCAAATTCTATTACTGCCATAAATGCCGGAGCTAAAATATTAGACGGTACTGCCAGAGGATTTGGAGCAGGCGCAGGCAATGCACAATTAGAAGTTTTAGTTGCTGTATTAGAAAAAATGAGTTACGCGACAGGCATTGATTTCTATAAAATATTAGATGCTGCCGATATGGCGGAAAGAGAAATCATGCCAAAAGTTCCTATAATAAGTTCAGAAAGTATTGTAAGTGGCTTAGCCGGTGTTTTTTCTGGATTTTCAAAACATGTAGCAAGAGTTTCTAAAGAATACAAAGTAGATCAAAGAGATGTTTATTTTGCGTTAGGAAAACGAAAAGTAATAGCAGGACAAGAAGATTTAATAATTGAAGTAGTTATGGATCTTTTAAAAAACAAAAACAAATGAACAAAGAAGCCATACAATTAACGAACGAAGATTGCGAAAGATCTTGCAAAAACAGTAAAGAATTATCTTCGCTTCAAGATGCCGTTATACTTGTAACAGGCGGCACAGGCTTTATTGGCAAATGGATAACCGAAACAGTTGTTTATTTAAACAAAAAACAAAAACTAAATATTACATTATATTTATTAGCCAGAAATGTAGATGCATTTAAAAAAGATGTACCGCATTTAGCAAAAAATACGTTTGTACATTTTATACCTCAAGACATACGAAATTTAAAAAATTTACCAAAAGAAATAACTCATGTCATTCACGCTGCCGGTACACCCGATAGCAGAGAGCACGCTTCAAAACCATTAAGCACTATTGAAACTTTTTATAAAGGTACAAATGCTATTTTAGAAGAGTGTCTAAGATTATCTAATCTGCGAAAGCTTATACATATTAGCTCTAACTATGTTTATGGAAACACGTTAAACAGAACTAATGGTATTAGTGAGGCAGAAATTGGAGGCTCTAATTGCAATTCGATAAACGCAACTTACGGCGAAGCCAAAAGAATATCTGAAACGCTGTGTGCTATATATAGAAACCAACAAAGGTTACCTATAACAATTGTTAGGCCGTTTGCTTTTGTTGGTCCATACCAAGCGCTTGATAAACCATGGGCAATAAATAATTTTATTAGAGATGGTATTTTAGGAGAATCCATTAGAATACTTGGAAATGAAAACACAGTAAGAAGTTATCTTTACGGAAGTGATATGGCTTATTGGCTTTTAAAAATTTTATCTTCCGAAAAATCTAACCCTGTTTATAATTTAGGAAGTTCATCTCCTGTTTCCTTAAAAGATTTAGCAAAGAAAATTGCGTCTATTATTGATACAAAAACAAAAATAGTTGTAAAATCATCTAAAGAAATTTATAGTGAAACTTCTTTTTCTATTCCTGATAATTCTTTACTAGAAAAAGATTTTAATCTGCATGAAACACTTAATTTAAAGGAAGCTTTAAAAAGAACTATTCTTTGGAATCAAGCATTAAAAAACTATTAAATGCTTTCGTTTATGTTTTTGCTCTTAATTTTTTGAGTTACCAAAAGACTTATAAAAACAAGCAAAGCTATCATTGAAACTATTAAACCTTTTTTCATTAAGCGAGGCTCAAATTTTAATTCGATATTACTTTTTCCTGTAGGTATTTTTAATCCTGTTAATCCAGCATTAACTCTGTAAAGTTTTGCATCTACATTATTTATGGTTGCTTT
>JBDTJJ010000109.1:0-2777 GCA_039935895.1 Bacteroidia bacterium
AATAATTACGCCTAAATCGGCTTTATAAGTCACGGTGCCTAACGATACCATGGGTGTAGAAACATAATCTTTTGCCAAATAAACTTTTACGTTGTTGGCTATAAATACTTTGGTAACCGTATCAGCAAAAAGTTCGCCGGCAAAGCGGCAATCGTGGCCTACAACCACACTTGGGTTTTTAAAGTTTTTGTTTAACCAGGCGGCTGTGCCTTCGGTAACACGAGCAACGTTTTCTACGGTAAAATCTTTTGCAATAATTGCACGCCATCCGTCGGTACCAAATTTTATTTTATTCATTTTATATTATTTTTTAATTATTGTAATCATGTTTTCGTCTATGGCTCGGCTGCCCATATTTTGAATTTTTAAAGGAGGCAAATATACAATTAATCAACTTCTTTCAAATTAGGCTATAATTTATTATTGCATTGGTATGCTACAAAATGGTTAGGTTTACATAATGGATGATCAAACACCAAAAACCCCACGCCGTGCCAGATACAACGGTACGCACCCAAAATCATTCAAAGAAAAATATAAAGAACTTAAACCAGAGCAATATGCAGAAGATATTGCCAAAGTTATAGAGCAAGGCCGCACTCCGGCTGGCATGCACCGTTCTATATGTGTTACTGAAATTATGGATTTTCTTAAAATCACACCCGGACAAACCGGCTTAGATGCTACGTTGGGGTATGGCGGACATAGTTTAGAGATGCTTAAATACTTAGCGCCTGGCGGGCATTTATTTGCCATTGATGTAGATCCTTTTGAATTGCCGAGAACAAGAGATCGCTTAGCAGGCTTGGGTTTTGGACCTGATGTTTTAACTATTAAGAAAAGAAATTTTTCGGATATAGATCAAATTGTGGCAGAAACCGGTCCGCTTAATTTTGTATTGGCCGATTTAGGCGTTTCTTCTATGCAAATTGACAATCCCGAAAGAGGATTTTCGTTTAAAATTGATGGACCCTTAGATCTACGATTGAATCCTAAAAGCGGCAAATCGGCGGCAACGCTATTAAAAACAATTTCGTTACAAAAATTAGAGCACTTATTTACGCAAAATTCGGATGAACCACATGCCGAAATAATTGCGAAAGCTGTTTTATCTAAAATTGAAGCAGGCATAGCCATTGCCACAACCAAGCAATTGCAAGAAGTGATAAAAGAAACGTTAGAGTTTTTAAACAATAAAGATGAAGTTAAAAAAGCTTGTCAGCGGTGTTTTCAGGCTTTACGCATTGAAGTAAATGATGAGTTTGGCGCATTAGATAGTTTTTTAGCGAAATTGCCGGATGCGCTTGTTTCGGGCGGACGAGTAGCTATACTTTCCTTCCATTCGGGCGAAGACCGCCGCGTTAAAAAATCGTTTCAAAGCTTATTTCGTGAAGGGGTTTACAGCGAAGTTATTGCCGATCCAATTCGCCCGTCTGCACAAGAATCTAATTCAAATCCGCGTGCGCGCTCAGCTAAGTTTCGTTGGGCTATTAAAGCATAATATCAAAATTGTCTAACAAAAAATACTAAATTTGCAGGTTTTACGTTAAGTTGGTTTTGCCGACTATTTTATGCTAAATAAGAGACAGTACATATTATTATTTTTTGCGGCATTTTTTATGTTGTGGTTTGCTGCGTGTACGCAATACAAAAACAAGTTTATTAATAGAGAATACCACAACATGACGCTGCGTTATAACGTGTATTTTTGGGCAAGAGAAAGTTTGAAAGAAGGCGTGCAAACGCTGGAGGATGGCTACAAAGATGATTATACCGAATTATTGCCTGTATTTAAATACGGTGATGCGCAAACCAGCAAAACTATCTTTCCACAAATGGATAGGGCAATTAAAAAAGCCAGCGAAGGAATACAACGCCATGCCATAAAAGATAAAAAAAGTAAAATTGAAATACCAAATACCGGCCGTTGGGTTGACGATGCCTGGAATACCATTGGTAAAGCGCATTTTTATAAAAGAGAGTTTTTTACAGGCATAGAATCTTTTGAATATGTGGCATCGGTTTATAAAAGCAAACAAAAATACGAGGCACAGCTTTGGTTGATGAAAAGCTATAACGAATTAAACGCACTTTCAGAAGCTGACCATTATGCCTCTTTAATTAAAAATGACAAAAAATTTCCGGATGAATATAAAGGAGATTTCCACGCATTGTATGCTGAGTTTTATATTAAGCAAGGTGATGGCTTATATAATGAAGCTATTGTACAACTTAACGAAGCCATAAAAAAAACAAAAAACAAAAACTACAAAGCTCGCTATCGTTTTATTTTAGGACAGCTTTACGAGTATAAAAACAAGCCACAACAAGCTTTATTTAATTATAAACTGGTGGTTAGGTTGCACCCAAAATCTTACGATTTAAGTTTTTATGCCAAGGTAAAACAAGCCCTTATGTATAAAGACCCTGAAAATGTGGAGCGTGCAAAGCAAGAGTTGGTTAAAATGACAAAAGATTTTAAAAACAGCGATTTGTTGGATGTCATTTATTACACACTTGGGCAAATTGATGAAAATCAAAATAAAATTGATGATGCTTTTGATTACTACGCGCTGGCTACAAAAAACAGTGTAAATAACCCAAAACAAAAAGCAAAAGCCTATTTAAAACAAGCCGATATAAGTTTTGAAAGAGAGAATTATGTACCATCGTCTCGTTATTATGATAGTACACTTGCTTTGGTAAAACAAGATTTTAAAGGATATGCCGATATTAAAAACAAAAAAATAAGTTTAGATACATTGGTAAAAAACATC
>JBDTJJ010000110.1:0-4444 GCA_039935895.1 Bacteroidia bacterium
CATCTGGATACATATAAGAGAAAGAAGTGTTTTTATTGGTAATATTTCCTTTATAATAACTTTCTTCAAAACGTAAACCCGCTTGATAATCTATGCCAAATAATTTGCTGCTGTAATTAACGTATGCGGCATTTGTTAAGCTGGTAATGTTGTAGTTATTAGTTAAATCAGTAAACGCAACCATATCTCCAACCGAATCCTGATTAAAGGTTTGTTGTGTACTAAATGAACGTTTCATATAACTACGCACACCTGTTTCAATTTTGCTATGGTCGTTTATAGGATTTACATAATCTGCCTGATAGGTGTACATCCAGCTGGGCGTACCGCCTTTAGCTGTTTGCAAAATGTGCGGAAACGGTTGCGCTTGATAGGTTGTGTAAGTATAAGAAGTGTTCATGTCGCCGCCATTTAGGGTTAAACTAGTGGTAAATTCTTTGCCTTGTTTAGGGTACGTATGCTGGTAATTAATTTGCCCCGTATAGTTATTAAATGAAGTACGCGTGCTGTTTATACGATCTCCACCGGTAATAAACGCGTTATTAATATCATTATACCCATAGTGCTGAAAATCATTTGAGTTAAAAGAGCCGTGTACATAATTACCCGAAACAGTAAGCGTACTGCGGTTGTTGATGTAATAATCAATAGCCAAACGTGCAAACTGAAAAGTATTTTTCATTCGGTTAGTATCTGTTTGATTATAATATTTTTCTGTTATACCATTTATGGGTGGTGAAAGTGTAATGTTATTTCGTTGAGTGAGTCCATCGTTATGGTTAGTTTGTGTATTAAAATTATACATGCCCGAAATATTAAATTTACCTTGCTTAATATTTAAACTTCCCATGCCGTTATACCTGTCGTTGGTACCAATACCGCCCATAACCATTCCGTTATAGCCGGGTTTAGAGTTCTTTTTCAATATCACATTTAAAATACCGCCTGTAGTTGAAGCATCAAACTTTACGGATGGGTTAGTAATAATTTCTACCCTGTCAATTTGATCCGACGGAATTTGTTGCAGTGTTAGCGTGGTAGGTTTTCCATCTACATATATAGCCACCGAATTGTTACGCAAAGAAACATTTCCATCGGCATCAACCGTTACGCTGGGTATGTTTTTTACGGCATCTAAGCCGGTTCCGCCTCGGGTAGAAATATCTTTATCTACATTATAAATTTTTCTATCAATACTCATTTGCACGGTCGATTTTTCTTCCGTTACAACCACATCTTTTAACAAAGCTTCATCGGGTGCTAACATAATATTACCTAAGTCTTTATCGATATTTTGCATATTGATAAACATTTTTTGCTCAATGGTTTTATATCCGATAAAAGAAATACGCAAACGAAACGCACCAAAAGATAGATTATCTAAAGAGAAATCTCCGTTTGTTTTAACCAAACAACCTGCCACCGCACTATCTTTATCAAACCACAGTAAAGCTACCGAGGCAAACTCTACGGGCTCTTTTGTGGTTGCATCAATCACCTTGCCATATAAATGGGCAATACTGGGCATTTTACCGCCCGGTGCACCACCACCGCCACCCGGAAATTGTGCTTTGGCAAGCTGGCTAAATAATAAAATAAAGCTTAGTATAAGTACCTTTTTCATAGTTGTTCTTCTCTAAATTTTTTCGCGAATTTATTTTGACTAATTATTTCTCACAATATTAAATAGGTACAATGTGTATATATGTAGGTAAACAGCATAGTTTTTTCGGTGAGATTTGTTTTTATAATAAGCGGCAAATGTAATTAATCAAATTAAAATTTCTTTATTACTTTTGATGAACGGCAAATGTAGCCCGATAAGTAGTGTTTATTTTTGTTAAAATATACTTTGTTAAAATCATACTATAAAAAAATACATGTAGAGGCCGGTTGCGATGAAGCTGGTAGAGGCTGCTTGGCAGGCCCTGTTGTTGCCGCTGCGGTTATTCTTCCTAAAAATTATAAGAATAAATATATTGATGATTCTAAAAAAATACCTGAAAAATTGCGGTATCAACTTGCCGAAGAGATTAAACATCATGCCTTAGCTTGGGCAGTTGCTGAGGTAGATCATCATAAAATTGACGAAATAAATATTTTAAATGCTTCTATATTAGCTATGCAATTAGCTGTTGAAAAACTTAGCATAACGCCTAATTTTTTATTAATTGACGGTAATCGCTTCAAAGCTTATAAAGACATTAAACACTTGTGCGTTATTAAAGGCGACGGCATTTATTTAAGTATTGCCGCCGCATCTTTACTGGCAAAAACACATCGAGATGATGTCATGCTTGGTTTGCATAACGAGTTTCCATATTATGGCTGGGATAAAAACAAAGGCTACCCTACTCTATTGCACCGTGCTGGCATTACCCAACACGGCGATTGTAAATACCACCGCAAAACATTTACTTTATTGGCACCCGAGCAACCAACTTTGTTTAAATAGCAACGCAGATAAAACAGATTTAAAAGATTAGGTATGATTTTTATCTGAGCAAATCATAATAATCTGCGTTATTAGCGTTCTATAAAAAAGAATTACCTCCATAAAATAAAAAACAAGTATTTTCGTTACCCTATTCTAACCATTGAAAAAATTAGCTTACATATCTGCTCTGGCTTTATTTTTTAGTTGCTTCATCTCTTGTAAAAAAGATAAAGCAATTACAAGTCCGTCTGCAAAACTTACTTTCTCGCAAGATTCTATTTTGTTTGACACCGTTTTTACCAGCATAGGTTCAACCACTAAGCTATTCCGTATTCATAATAAAAACAATGGTAAACTTATTATTTCCTCGTTAAAATTAGCGCGGGGCACCGCTTCTTTTTTTAGATTAAATGTAGATGGCGTGCCAGGAAAATCTTTTACCAATTTAGAAATTGCCGCACAAGATAGCATGTATATTTTTGTAGAAGTTACTATCAACCCCGCTTACGACCCAATAACGAGCCCTTTTATCTATAAAGACTCTATTTTGTTTGAAATAAATGGCAACCAGCAACATTTTGATCTAATTGCCTTCGGACAAAACGCCTATTATCACATGCCTAATTATAAAATAATTGAAAGTCCAACTACGGCACTTTATTATAGTTTAGATACTAACGTTGTTGGGCATGCATCTGTTACATGGAAAAACGATAAGCCGCATCTTATTTATGGGTATCTCGTAGTAGATTCATTACACAATTTAATTATTCCGCAAAACACTAAAATATATCTGCACGATGGCGCAGGCATTTGGGTATATAGATTTGGTAATATACAGATAAATGGTGCAAAGGATTTTGAAGTTACCTTTCAAGGCGATAGGTTAGAGCAAGAATATAAAGATGTACCTGGGCAATGGGACAGAATATGGATAAACGAAGGCTATTCAGCAAACATTATTAATTACGCCATTATCAAAAATGCTACTATTGGCATTCATGCAGGATATTCGCTACTTGACGGGTATGAAAATGGGCAAACAACTTATACCCCTCCAAATACTACAAGGCTTTTTCTTACAAATACAATTATACAAAACTGTTCTTACGCAGGCATTTTAGGGCATTGCTATAATATAGATGGCGGTAATGATGTAGTGGTTAATTGCGGCTCTCATTTACTGGAGTTTGATTATGGCGGCAACTACACGTTTTATCAATCTACCTTTGCTAATTATTGGGAACAGACCAATAACAGCAGCAGCTCATCATCGCGCACAACACCATCTTTTGTATTTAATAATTATTTTAATGGAAACCAGCCAAAACAGCCATCTCCTTTTGATACTTTACTGTTTGGTAATTGTATTTTTGATGGCAGCTTAGCCGAAGAATTTAATTTTGATACGATTGGGAATTCCAGCCCTCCTGGGTTTACTGACCCTTCAGTATTTGCATTTAATTATTGTTTTTTAAAAACAGGCAACCTACAACAAAACAAAGCCCCAACAAATACTTGTCAAATTAGCCAAGGCATAAGTTATGTAAGTCCTTCTACATACAATTTTGTTTTAAACCCTGGTTCAGCACCACTTGGTGCAGGAAGACCGCAGTATAACGGAGGGTATATCATGGATATTAAAGGAAATTCTCCAAGTACAAGTGCTACTAATCCTTTTGGCTACCCTAATATGGGTGCTTATCAGTAATAAAAAATAATTTTTTATTTTAAAAAATGAAAAACCTCTTCGTACTGTTTAGTAATAGTTTGTAAAGAATATTTTGAAATTACATTTTCGTAAGCCGCATCTGTAATATCTTTTCTTAAATCGGCATCGTTTAAAAGTTCATTAATACTTAGTGCAATAGCTTTAGCATCTTTTACATCGCAAACTAAGCCATTACCTTCAACCACCTCTTGCAAACCGCCTGCATTTGTAGATACTACAGGCACTTTATATAAAAAAGCATCTAATACGCTGCTCCCTAAACCTTCTTCTTGCGA
>JBDTJJ010000111.1:0-4291 GCA_039935895.1 Bacteroidia bacterium
CCGGTTATCGTATCAAAAATGGGAGACAAAAAGACATAATCAAATTTTATATCTTCCAAATCGTATAAAGAGGCAAGCTTTCCGTATGAGGTAGTTTTTGTAATTTTACTAGTTGCAATGCGCAGCATTTTCTCTCTCCACCAATTACGAATATTTTTTACTAAATGCTTCTTTGTGTAATGCACACCTTGCAAATTATATTTACGCGCCAAGTTATGATGCGAGTGTATAACAATTCTATTATAAAAATGTTTGGGTATTTCTTCAATATAAGCTTGCAATTGCTTGGTACTAAAGGTTGGTTTACGAACGTGATAAGAATCTAAACCAGCTTCAAACATCTGAATTACATTCTTAATTTCATTTTCTCTTTTTTTAGATGGGGATATAACGATTACTTTCATAAAGGGATTTTTATATAAACAACAACGACAATTCTTTTAGTAAATTACTGTTTTTCTCTAAGGCATTTCTTACTATCACTATATCTGCGCCTGCGTTTATGGCTTGTTTTGCTTTTGTTGTAGTGTTAATTCCGCCACCAACTAGCAACGGAATGTTTATGTTTTGTTTTACTTTTTTAATTAATGCCGTATTAATATTTGTTTTTGCACCGCTGCCTGCTTCTAAATAAACTGTTTTAAATCCAAGTAATTCTGCAGCTATTGCGGTGTGTACAATTGTTTTAGTATCACTCAATGGTTTTGTTTTAGATACTTTTTCGGTAGTAGATGTTGCATTTCCTTCTACTAAAATATACGCTGTTGATATACACTCTAATTTTTTCTTTTTAATAAACGGCGCAGCTAAAACTTGTTTGCCAATTAAATAATCGGGGTTTCTGCCTGATAATAATGATAAAAACAAAACAGCATCTGCCTTGGCACTTAACTGTTTTTCATCGCCCGGAAAAATAATAACCGGAATTTTAGAATGCTTTTTTATGGTAGAAATTGTCTTTTCAATATTGCCGTTGGTAAGTTTACTTCCGCCAACAAAAAAATAATGTACGTTGCATTTATTGGCTAATTCAACTACGGTGAGGCTAAATTTATCAGGGTCAATTAACACCGCAAGTCGCGCTTGCTTTTTTTGGTAAGATGAAATTATTTGCTGGTAAATACTATTCACAAATGGCTTCTGTATAGACTAAAACATAATTTTTTAAAATTAGATATTGCAAAATATGGTTTTTTTTAGAATTAGCATTACTAACCTGCACATTTAATTTATCACCAGCCTGTGCATAACTAAAATCTTCTATAAAAATTTGTTCCGAAAAGTTTAAGCCTTCTAAATCCAAAGCCTTATAAATAGCTTCTTTGGCGCTCCAGTAAATAGTATATTTTTCGGGAGGTGCATCTTGCAAATGAGTCAACTCTTCTTTGGATAAAAACTTTTCTTTAATGTTTAAAATCTTATCGCGCACCTTTTCAATATCAATTCCAATATGATTTCCCTTAGAAGAAAACAATATTACCAACCAATCATACGAATGAGAAATAGATATACTTACTTCACTTAGCAAATAAGGCTTCCCACTTTCTTTATATAAAATTTCAAGGTCGTTATCTTTCAAAACAAACTTTACCACATGCGCTGCGGCTTGTTTTTCAATGCTTCGTTTATCAGTTAAATTATAATACTCGGCAAATTCAGTTAAATTGAGTTTAGCCATCTTTAAATGGTCATTAAGGCTAAAAACCTCTATTTTAGGGCTGTTTTGGTCTAACATCATTATTTGTATTTTATCTGACTATAAACTACCTTTGCAAGGTAAAATTTTTAACAACTTAAACCAAAATTAAATGTCAGCAACTGCAACACAAACTTACAGTCCGTACAAAGTAAAAGATATGAGCCTAGCAGAATGGGGTCGTAAAGAAATTAGATTAGCAGAGGTAGAAATGCCTGGCTTAATGTCGCTTCGTAAAGAATATGGCGCAACACAACCATTAAAAGGTGCACGTATTGCAGGTTGTTTACACATGACGATACAAACTGCCGTATTAATTGAAACCCTTGCTGCGCTTGGTGCAGAAGTTACCTGGAGTTCTTGCAATATTTTCTCAACGCAAGATCATGCTGCTGCTGCAATTGCTGCTGCTGGTTTTCAAGTATATGCTTGGAAAGGCATGAATGCTGAAGAATTTGACTGGTGTATTGAACAAACTTTATGGTTTGGAAAAGATCGTCAGCCTTTAAATATGATTTTAGATGACGGTGGAGATTTAACCAATATGGTTTTTGATAAATACCCAGAATTAGCTGCGGCTATTAAAGGTTTATCGGAAGAAACCACAACTGGTGTTCACCGTTTACACGAGCGTTACAAAGCAGGTACTTTATTGTTGCCAGCTATTAACGTAAACGATTCGGTTACTAAATCTAAATTTGATAACAAATACGGTTGCCGCGAATCATTAGTTGATGCAATCCGCAGAGCTACTGATGTAATGATGGCTGGTAAAGTAGCTGTTGTTGCAGGTTACGGCGATGTTGGTAAAGGTTCTGCCTTATCATTATCATCTCAAGGTGTGCGCGTTATCGTTACCGAAATCGATCCAATTTGTGCGCTACAAGCGGCAATGGACGGTTACCAAGTAATGAAAATGGATAACGCCGTTAAAATTGCTGACATCGTTGTTACTACAACTGGTAATAAAGATATTGTAGTTGGTCGTCATTTCGAAAACATGAAACACAACGCAATTGTTTGTAACATTGGTCACTTCGATACTGAAATTGATATGGCTTGGTTAAATAAAACACACGGTAAAACCAAAGAAGAAATTAAACCTCAGGTTGACAAATACACTGTTAATGGTAAAGATCTAATCGTTTTGGCTGAAGGACGTTTAGTTAACTTAGGTTGCGCAACTGGTCACCCAAGTTTTGTAATGAGTAACTCGTTTACTAACCAAACTTTAGCTCAATTAGAGTTGTGGACAAACACCGCAGCTTACGAGAAAAAAGTATATACATTGCCTAAAATTTTAGATGAAAAAGTAGCGCGTTTACACCTTGGTAAAATTGGTGTTGAATTAGATACGTTAACTACCGATCAAGCAGATTATATTGGTGTTAAAGTGGAAGGTCCGTTTAAACCAGAAGCTTACCGTTACTAGTATCAAGTCATTCCGAACTCGTTTCGGAATCTAAATAAAAGCCCCGTTCATTAAATTGAATGGGGCTTTTTGTTTTGGTAATGTTTGGGCGTTCCGGCGTATCGTCATTTCGAGCGAAGTCGAGAAATATCTGGCGCCGTCGGGCTTTTCGTTTCAAGTTTTGCTGATTACCGCAAAAGCTTTCCACTACAATCCCTAACGCAAATGCAAAAATCAAGTGCATAAAAAAAGCCTCGTATTTCTACGAAGCTTTCATTAATTTACTAATATAAACTATTTATTATCTGCCATTAATTTTTTAGCCATCGCAACATAATCATCATTTTTTGCTTCGGTAGCCAATGTAATGGTTTTTTCTGCACTTGCTTTACCGGCAACTTTATCTTTTAATTTATATTCAATTTTAGCTTTTAACAACATCATATAAAATGCTTTTGGATTTTGCTCTAAAGCTTTGGTAACCCAAATATTTGCTTGTTTTAAATCTTTGTTGTTATCGTAGTAATAACCTGCTGCTTGAAAATACGGACGGTTATCTGAACCAACAGAAGCATCAATATTTTTCATCACTTTAGCATCAATATCAGCAGTAACCATAATTGGTACGCGTGTGTTTTCCCAAAGCAATTCTATAGTTGCTGATGTAGGCATAACATCAGCTAAGTTTATTGTAAAAGATTCTATTTTATTGGCTAAAACAGTTGGTTTTACTTTAAAACGTAATACTTCATTTTCTTGTTTGTAATCTGCAACGTTGCCACCTAAAGTAAGGTCTTTATATAACATAATATCCCAGCTATCTTTATTTGGAATAGTATATAAACCATACGTGCCTGCTTTTACATCGTTACCTTCTAATTTTACATCATCGGTAAACGTAATTTTTGTAGTTGCATTGGCACCTGTGCGCCAAATTTTACCAAAAGGAACCACATCACCAAATATAACACGACCCTTAACTCCCGGACGAGAATAATCGAAACTAACTTCACCTAAAGCAAAATTTTGTTTTACGGTTTGATTTGGGCTTGGAGCTGGAACTTTTAATTGTTGTGCTTGTGTGTTTAAGTTTGCAAAGCTAAATGCAGTAATGGCTAATGCGCCAATGAGTGTTTTTGTTTTAATCATGATTTTTATTTAGGGTTAGTTTTATTTAATTTTAA
>JBDTJJ010000112.1:0-3249 GCA_039935895.1 Bacteroidia bacterium
AAGTTGATATTCTTACTCAAAAAAAAGCAACTGATGCATCTATTGAAAAACAACGTAAAGAGATGGAGTTTAATTTTGAAAAGCAAAATCGTGAAAAGGAAACAAGCATAAAACAAGAACGTATGACAATAGATTTTTCTATAGAAAAAGAAAAGAAAGAAGCCGAACGCAGTATTATTGAGGCACAAGCAGCCAAAAAAACACAAGATTTAGCCAACTCTACGATAACACCAATGGCAATAAAATACAAAACCATTGAAGTGCTTAAAGCTTTGGCAGACTCGCCTAATTCAAAAATTATTGTAACAGATATGAAAAACCCACTTAACATGAGGTTAGACGAGAAGTAATTAAACTTGCATCAAAACAGTAAAGCTATTCTGCAGAATGGTTTTACTGTTAATTTCTGTTCAAAACCTTTCAAAACTCCTAATAACTCCTGTCGCTTGCAGCCTGCTACTTATTTTCTGTTTCGCTATCTTGCATTCCGTTTATTTTTATGGAAAAGAAAGCAAAAAAAACTGATACCGCCGATAAAGAAACTCCTTTAATGCGCCAGCATAATCAAATTAAGGCGCAGTTTCCGGATGCTATTTTGCTATTTAGAGTGGGCGATTTTTACGAAACTTTTGGCGAAGATGCCATAAAAACAGCTTCTGTATTGGGCATTATACTTACGCGTCGTGCCAATGGCTCTGCTCAGTTCATTGAATTAGCAGGCTTTCCACATCATTCGTTAGATAATTACCTTCCTAAATTAGTGCGTGCGGGTTATCGTGTGGCTATTTGCGATCAGTTAGAAGATCCCAAACTTACCAAAACAATTGTTAAGCGTGGCGTTACCGAATTAATTACACCGGGCTTAGCTTACAGCGAAAAAATATTAGATCACCAAAGCAATAACTTTTTGTGCAGCTTGCATTTGGGTAAAGATATATCAGGAATTTCTTTGCTTGATATTTCTACCGGTGAGTTTATTGTGGCAGAGGGAAACGCGTCTTACATCGAAAAAATTATACACAAGTTTAGTCCGAATGAAATTTTATTTGAACGTAACAAACGCGCGCAAGTTTTAGATTTATTGGGTGATAAATATTATATCTACGGTATCGATGATTGGGCTTTTACATTTGATTACGGACAAGAATCATTAACAAAACATTTCAACACCAATTCGCTTAAAGGTTTTGGTATCGAAGAAATGCCTGCTGCCATTGCGTCTTGTGGTGCTATGTTATTTTATTTGCATCAAACGCGCCACGATAAATTAAAACACATCACTTCTTTAAAACGAATTGACGAGAACGAATTTGTTTGGTTAGATAAATTTACCTTCCGAAATTTAGAATTGATTTATCCGCTTCATGAAAACGGAAAAGCTTTGTTTGACGTTATTAATGGAACCGTTACGCCAATGGGTACGCGCTTGCTAAAGCGTTGGATTGCGATGCCGTTAAAAAATATTGCTCAAATAAATAAGCGTTTAGATGTTATCGAATTTTTTACCAAACATACCGAAGAAGCTAATAAATTACATGGCGAGTTAAGTCAGCTAGGTGATTTGGAAAGATTGATTTCTAAAGCGGCCGCTATGCGTATCAATCCGCGTGAGCTGATGCAATTAAAACGTTCGCTTACCATCACAGAAAATATTAAACAAAATCTGAAAGATTTTAAGAGTCCTTATTTTGAAGAAACCATTACAGGTTTGCAAGATTGCAAAGAGCTTCAACAACGCTTGCTGACTTTAAATGAAGATGCTCCCGTATCAATCGCCAAAGGAAAAGTAATGGCTGATGGTGTAAATGCTGAACTTGATGAGCTTCGTCAAATTGCATATTCAGGTAAAGATTATTTATTAAAAATTCAGCAACGCGAAGTGGAGCGTACAGGTATTACTTCTTTAAAAGTAGCTTACAACAACGTGTTTGGTTATTATTTAGAAGTTACCAATTCGCATAAAGATAAAGCGCCGGCCGATTGGGTGCGTAAGCAAACACTGAGCAATGCAGAGCGCTACATCACACCCGAATTAAAAATTTACGAAGAAAAAATATTGGGTGCCGAAGAAAAAATTACCGCACTTGAAACAAAGTTATTTGAAGAGTTGGTTGCTTATGTAACCGATTTCACCATCAACATACAACAAAATGCTTCGTTGCTTGCGCGCTTAGATTGCTTGCTGGGCTTATCAATTGTGGCAAATACAAATAAATATGTTCGCCCAACGGTTAACGATGGTTTTGCTATTGACATTAAAGAAGGCCGTCATCCGGTTATAGAAAAGCAATTGCCTGTGGGTGATGAGTATGTTAGCAATTCGGTTTTTTTAGATACCGATATGCAACAAATCATGATGATTACCGGCCCGAATATGAGTGGTAAATCTGCCCTACTTCGACAAACAGCTTTAATTACTTTATTGGCGCAAACAGGTTCATTTGTCCCAGCACAAAGTGCCGATATTGGTTTGGTAGATAAAATATTTACGCGTGTGGGTGCTTCCGATAATATTTCTTCGGGCGAATCTACCTTTATGGTGGAGATGAACGAGACTGCCAGCATTTTAAATAATTTAAGCAATCGTAGTTTAATTTTATTAGATGAAATTGGTAGAGGAACCGCTACATACGATGGTATATCTATTGCTTGGGCTATTGCAGAATATATCCATCAAAACCCGCAACATAAAGCAAAAACATTATTCGCTACGCATTATCATGAGTTAAATGAAATGCAACAATATTTTCCGCGTGTAAAAAATTATCACGTAACCGTAAAAGAACTCGCGACTAAAGTAATTTTTATGCGCAAGCTTGCCGAAGGCGGCAGCGAACATAGCTTTGGTATTCACGTAGCTAAAATGGCCGGTATGCCTAAAGATGTGGTTGAACGTGCCGCAGAAATTTTAAAGAAATTAGAAAAAGAACACGAGCTTGAACCTAATCAAACTTTGGTTGATAGCGAAGGGCATTTGGTTCAAAAAAATACCGACAAAGATTTTCAACTTAGTTTTTTTCAGTTAGATGATCCAGTTCTGCAACAAATAAAAGAAGAAATTTTAAGCACCGATATAAATACGCTGACTCCGGTTGAAGCTCTTTTTAAATTGAATGAGATTAAAAAATTGTTAGGGAAATAGTTTATTGCACGATAACAACTTTCACATATTCAAGTTGAGTCACAAATAAAAAATTTTTTTCTGATACAGATTGCGGGTTATATTTAGAAAAATACATATCTATTTCT
>JBDTJJ010000113.1:0-3540 GCA_039935895.1 Bacteroidia bacterium
ACGCCTCTAATAACGATGTCGGAAATTCTCCTTTATATTTTATTTTATAAAACGAAAAGCCATTATAAGGTATTACATCTTGCGCGGCGGCAAATCTTACCTGATTATCGACTTTTTTATCTTTAAAGAATAAAATAAAAATTTGTTCTCTTTCTTTATTTAATGCAGCATATTTATTATTGATAATATTAGAATCAACAAGTAAAGAACATTTTTCTTGTATGGTGAAAACATTTGGAGTTCCTTTTAAATTTTTATTTAAATATTTTACAAACGAGGAATCTTTAATAGACATTTTTACAACTGTTTCAGAATCATCTTCATTATAAGATTGATATGTTTTATGATTGCAAACTAAATAATATTTCTTTTTAGCTTCATAAAATAAAATATATTCTTTTTCCTTTTTAGTAAAATGTTGCGGATAAACGTCAATAAAAGCCTGAGGGTTATCTTTCAAAAAATCAACAATTTTACCAATAAATTTTTCTTGCTTAGATTCTAAAACAACATTTCTTGTTTTCCATTTTATCGCTAACGATTTTTCAATTTCGGTTTCCGTGCTTTTTACTTCTAACCTGTAAGGAAGTGTTGGCGGCTTAACAAAAATATTATCAATCAAATCAAATATCACATCTTTAAAATGGAATTTTGGATCTTTTAAATTTCCGGTTACCGGTATTTCGTAATCAATAACATTGCCGCGTTCTTTTATAAAAGCCATAATAAGCGGTACCGGTATCCATTTATTATCTTTATTTTTTATTTTTTTTGTGGTTCGTGGATCAACAATTACTAAATGATTTTTACTTTGTATGATACCATTATTTACATCCCATTTTGCATTAAATTCAAGTGTACCTCTATCTAAAGGAAATGATGTAAAAGAAATTACGTAAGGATTAAACATCGTTATCGGAATTTTTTGTAAGCGGCAGGTTATATCAAAATCTGTACTGTCTTGTGGGTTTATGCTAAGCGTTGCCGCTAAATTTCCATAAGGTTTAATGCCAGAATTTAAAACAAATTTTAAGCGCTTATTATTTTTACTAATAGAATCTGCTGTAAAAGTTAATGGATTTAATGCTGCAGAAAATTCTTCATTGGTTGAAAAATCATTAAACCTAAAATCTGCATTATAAATAGCTAAGCGATCAACTCTATATGGACTGTTTAAAAAGTTTTTAGAAATTGCTCTAATATATTTAGCCAATTCTATAATTAAGTTAAACTTTGTTGCATCTGCATTTGCTGCTTTTACATTAGCGCCCTTTTTACCAAACATAGTTTGTACGTTATCTAAATGATCATAACGCTCATATTTAAAATAAGGATGTGTAATAGAAAGCGAATCATAATAATAAATATGTTTTGCCGGACTAAGTTTATGTATGGAAATTATTAGTTTATCAATTGAGGCAAAATCTTCTTTAGGGTTTTTTCCAAAGTGAAAATCAGTAATCATAATATGCCCAGAATTGGTAACTTTTTGTTTATCTTTAAAATTACCTGTAGATTTCAAATCAGCATCTAACGTTGCCTTAAACGTACCATAATTTATTAATTCTTTTAGATACTGATTAATAATATCTAAATCAAACTTATGAATATCTACTGCTAATTTATAATCGTTTGATTTTGTATTAATAGTGATATTTCCTTTTACATCTCCGCTGCCAGTGCCTGATAGAAGTGCAAATTTTGATGCAATAGTATCTGCATCCCACCGAAAACCAGTGCTTTCTATATTTACATTTTTGATAAAATAAATTACTGGGATTGATTTAGCGAAATAATGAAATTCGCCATTTTCTATTTTAATATTTAGCAAACTAAATTTTAACGGAGCTTTTTTAGGTTTTGGAATAGTATCTTTTGGTGAAAACTTAGTAATTAAATCCTTAAAATTAAAATCTTTTCTGTTTTGAATTACGTAGCCTTTTGGGTTTGTTAAAGTAAGCTCTGTAATTTCATACGTTTTAGAAATAAGTTTATGCATTTCTAAATTTGCAGTAATACCTGATGCCGAAAAGAAAACAGTATCGCTTTTGTATTCAAAAATCTTTACATCATCTAAATGTACATACCCAGTAAACGGATTTACATAAGCCCAATTTAAAGTAATTTGCCTGCCGGTAAATTTTTCATCGTACTTTTCAATTAGATATTTTGCTATTGGCGAGATAAAAGCTATAACAAGTACAACTAGTAAAAATAGCGTTCCAAAAATAATTAGTAGTGTTTTTTTTAATCTACTCATATATAAAAAGTTTCGTTTTAAAATTTACGCTTCGTGCGTAATGAGCTTGGTGCCTGGATCTTTTTTACGATTAAATAATTTTAATATTAAATTAGCTCCTTTAGATTTTATACCCTCTGCATGATTTGCCACAATATTTGAAACCGCTTGTTGCAACACACTTCCTAAAATATTTTTTATCGGGTTTATAGAACTTCCAAACAACAATTTTTTAGATAAAAAGCCGGTTGCCAATCCAATTGCACTATCAACTAAGCCATTTTTTGTATCAGATGAGGAAGTCATATCATGAAAGGCACTTTTAATTAAGTTCATTGGCTTAACACTCTCATAAACAACATGAAATTGCTCCTTCACCAAAATTAATTCTTCTGTCTGTTTATTTTTTAACGAATAAATTCTTTCGTCTAATAATTGCATCTGAGATTTATTTTCCATAAGATTTTTCTTTTAGCATGTGTTCAATAACCGCATTTTGTACCGGGTGTTTAACCCAACTTTCTCTAAAGCCATATACAAAAGCAGCAACTATCGCATAAAAACCAGCCACTGCAAAAAAGCCGTAATAGGGTTTACCTAACATATCACCTATCCATAACGAAAGACCAATATTTGCGATTATAGTAAACAACGCAATCATTACAAAAACAGCAATTTTTGCAGATATAGTAGAAATTGCTTCAGATGTTTTATCTATTGCACTTAGCTTAACTAACTCTAACGTAGTTTTAGCATAGTTCTCTGCATTTTCTAAAAGTGTTTCAATGGGTTTTGCTGCCTCCATAACATTATGATGTTGCGTGTTTAATTTCTTTTTTAGCTTCGTGTAATTTAGCTTTACCGTCTGATGCTATTTGATGAGCATTTTCTTTGGCTTCTTCAGCTTTGTCCATCATGTTGTCAAACAATTCTGCAAACTCTTCTTTTAAAGAATCGCTATAACCGTTTCCTTTGCTCATTAATTTGCTTCTTGTTTTTGATCCTTTATCTGGTGCAAATAATACACCTAAAGCTGCACCTACAACGGCACCCGCTAAAACCCCTAATAATACGTTTGTTGATTTCATAACTTTCTTTTTAATTAGTTTATATTGCTTTATTTCCAGAAATAATTCTTAAAAGAATTGCGATAATAGCAATTACAAGTAAAATGTGAATAATTCCACCTGCGCTATATGCAAAAAAGCCTACTGCCCAAATGATGATTAAAACTACTGCGATAACGTAAAGTAAATTTCCCATAAAATTGTTTTTTAATTGTTTTTAATTATTGTTTATAT
>JBDTJJ010000114.1:0-2887 GCA_039935895.1 Bacteroidia bacterium
ATTTAGATGGCATTGATAAAAAAGCCATGAATGGCATACAAACCTTAGATTTAATAAAAGCTTTCGATGCAAATATACCAGTTATCATCTTATCCTCGCAGGATAAAATTGAGGTGGCTGTAGATTGCATGCACCACCAAGCTGCCGATTATGTAGTAAAAAGCGAGACTGCTTTTATGCGCTTAAGACAAATCATTGTTAAAATACTGCACTACCGCAAACTTGAAGATATCTTAAATTGGTATATGGATAGAACATAACCAATCTGTGATTTATGCAAGTCTTCTCTTTACTTATGTAAGACTTTACACGTTTGATATAGCCATCTTTGTTTTATAATAATTAAATCATTTAAAACAAAGGTTATGAAAACAGACTCAAACAAATCAGAAAACAAAAACCAAACAAACACACAAGGTGCAGAAAATGCTGCAGCAAAAAAAACAACTCTTGCAACAGATAAAAACAAAGCAGAGAACAAACCCAAAACTTCGTCAGCTGATACAGAAGTAGATGATACCAAACATCAACACGAATACACCACACCCGATGCCAAATCAAAATCAAAAGATTTAAAAATTAATGGTAAAGGTTGGGATGAAACTCCAACTGATAAAAAAAGCAACAAAAAATAAACTCATAAGTAATAACTATTAAAAAATAAAATATGTTTTACAACGGCTATCATTTTTTCGGCATGCACCTTATTTGGTGGGTTTTTTGGCTTCTCTTATTGTTTTGGACATTTGCTTCGCCATACAATATACCGGGTCATCAAAAGACAAAAAACTCTGCACTCGATATTTTGCAAAAACGATTTGCGGCAGGGCAAATAACCAAAGAGCAATACTTGGAACATAAAGCCCTTTTAGAAAAAACATAAATTAAAATAATCTATTATCAAAGAAAAGCTTCTCATAAACAGAGAGGCTTTTTTGCTTTTCCATCAATAAACAAATTTCTAAATGATATTAATCTGCTACTCTTTATAATCTCAAATAAGTGATTTATGTAACTTCTTTAAAAGTTTATGTAACACTTTAGGTTTTTAATGGAGCCACCTTTGTAGCCTATTATTAGTTACACAATTAAAATTCAATATTATGGAAACCACCACAAAAAACAAAGAGACAACAACTAGCACTAAAACAATGAAAGGACTTGTTTTTTTAGGCGTTGGCAAAATAGAATATAAAGATGTACCTAAACCCTGTATTGAAAAACCAACCGATGCGCTGGTTAAAGTTTTAAAGACTACCATTTGCGGTACAGATTTAGGAATCTTACACGGTAAAACGCCATCTTGCAAACCTGGCACTACACTTGGGCACGAGGGTGTGGGTGTTATTGAAGAAGTTGGCTCGGCTGTTAGAAATTTTAAAAAAGGAGATCATGTTATTATCTCCTGCATCACATCGGATGGTACTTGCGAGTATTGCAAAAAACAAATGTATGGCCATTGCGAAGATGGTGGTTGGATATTAGGAAACACTATTAATGGCACACAAGCAGAATATGTGCGCATACCACATGCTGATAATAGTTTATATCCGATACCCGCTGGAGCAGATGAAGAAGCTTTAGTTATGCTAAGCGATATTTTACCAACTGGCCACGAAATTGGGGTTATAAACGGAAACGTAAAATTAGGTGATGTAGTTGCTATTGTTGGTGCTGGCCCTGTTGGTATGTCGGCTTTGTTAACCGCGCAGTTTTATTCGCCTTCAAAAATATATGTTATAGATATTGATGATAGTCGTTTAGAGTTAGCAAAAACATTTGGTGCAACGCATACCATTAATTCTGCTAAAGAAGATGTTGCTAAACGGATTTTTGCTGAGACTAAAGATGGTGTTGATGTAGCTATTGAAGCTGTTGGCTTATCTGATACCTTTAATATTTGTCAGAGTATTATTCGTCCGGGCGGACACATTGCCAATATTGGTGTGCATGGCGTTAAGGTTGATTTACAAATAGAAAGATTATGGATGCAAAACATAACACTTACTATGGGCTTGGTAAATACTAACACAACACCTATGCTTTTAAAAACGGTAGAGTCAGGTAAGTTGCAACCAAAAAAATTAATTACGCATCATTTTAAATTAGATGAAATACTTAAAGCGTATGAAGTGTTTGGTAATCCTAAAAAAGAAAAAGCATTAAAAATAATTTTAACTAATTAAAAATATGAAAGCAATAAAAAATATAGCAGTGTGTGCAGGTATAATTATAAGCATGGCATTTACCACGCCCGATAATTACACCCTGGCCAAAGATTATACGGTAACCATACACGGCACATCTAATCACGATGATTGGGATGAAACAGTTGGAGTAGTTACAGGCGGCGGCTTGGTAAACATAAACAAAGATGGAAGCTTTGATTTGAATGCCATTCATTTAAAGATGGAAGTAAAGTCTATCAAAAGCAAAAGCTCAATTATGAATAGCAAAACGTACACAGCCTTAAAAGCTAACGAAGACCCTGAAATAACTTTTACGTTAACTAGTCCGGTTAAAGCTATTAAAGCCAGCGCAGCAGGAACAATGGTTTCGGCAGGTGGCACCTTATATATAGGTGGTGTAAGCAAGCAAGTGGTTATGCAAGTAAAGGTACGTATGCTAACAAATGAAAAGCTGGAGTTTGAAGGATCTCATGCTATAAAAATGAGCGAGTATGGTATTAAAGCACCAACGGCTTTATTGGGCATGTTAAAAACCGGAGATGAAATCACACTAAACTTTAAAACAAATTTTATTAAATAATTAATTCAAAGTAAAAACAAATAATCTATGAAACATTTATACAAACAATTTAAACAAGCCGCAACGTTGGCTTTTATAGCGGCAGGTTTTACAGCCATGGCGCAAGATTCGAGCATGC
>JBDTJJ010000115.1:0-7748 GCA_039935895.1 Bacteroidia bacterium
CTTACATTATCTACTAAATGTTTAAATCTATCTTCGCTTTCTTTCAGATTTTTATTTTGAGCTTTTTCAGAACGTTTCAGGTCTTGTGCCAGTTGAGTTTGCTCAAACTCTTTTTCTTTCCTTTGCACAAACTCAGTAGTATCTTCTACTTGATGTATAATATACAGTAGCTCATTGGCATCATTTAATATGGGCGAATTTAAAGGACTCCAATACCGCACTTCAAAACCACTGCCTTCTGATTCAGGCCTTCTGATTTTGTATTTTTGTAAGGGCATTACATCAGACTCTTTATTTTTAATTACTTTTTGCAAAAAGTTTTTTAAATTACTGACTCCGCTAGCAGATATATCGCCTGGATTATCAGGCAAAATTTCAAACAAATTTCGCCCTATAATATCCTCGCGCTTTGTCATAGTAGCTTTTAAATAAGCGTTACTTACCGCAACAATTTGCAACTTGGGCGATAAGATTAAATAAAGCCCCGGAGTTGATTCAAATATTTTTTTAAAATCTAAGTTCATGCTCCGCCTTACAATATTTAAAAATATTAAGTATAAAACAAATATAATGTATATATGTATTAAAAATTTTACAATGATATTGCATTACTTACATGTGTAAGATTTTTTCTGTTTTGTTGTTAAAAAAATATTTTTATTTCTCCAATTGAAAAGATATGTTTTTTTGAACTTCTTGTCCTATTGGTATTAAGGCATTTAAAAATTGTTACCTCTAAGGTTTTACCAAGGAGTATATGTAAATTAAAATCTACAAACAATATCTATTTACTTACACATGTAAGTTTTTTTTTAATTTCGTGTAAGAAAAGTTTTTATTTCGCCAATTGAAAGAGTATAATTTTTAAAAGCCTACCTCTGCATATATTAAAAGCTTTTTAAAAATTTTGTTTTCCTGATTTCATTTCTAGAGGTACGCACTTATTAAAACCAATACAAATGCACAGTTCTTTTGTTTTCCTTGTCGAGAAACAATTTAACAAAACAAATTATTCCAATTTTATTTAATGCCTTTTAAAAGAAATTTGATTGAAAGGGATAACAATTTTAAAAGAAGTGCCAAGCAATGGTTGCGATTGAACAGTGATGGTTGCACCAATTTTTTCAACGGCTTCTTTTACAATATACAAACCTATGCCGCTACCTTCTTTACGTGATGAACTACCTATTCTAAAAAAAAGATTGAAAATATTCTTAATATAGTCTGCTGCAATTCCTATTCCATTGTCTGAAACTACAATAGTAACTTCTTGTTTAGTAGATGTAACTTTTATGTTGACTTTAGGGGTTTTATTATTTGAATTTTGATACTTAATGGCATTTGAAATCAGGTTTTTTAAAATGACCTCCAACCGGAACATATCGCTTTTAAAATTTTCTACCTGATCAATATCTGATTCTAGAATAACATTTGAATCTAAATTTTTTAATGAATCAAATACATGCGAAATCAATTCTTTAAAATCAATATCATCATTTCTTTTTTCTGCGTGCGAATTCTTGTAATAATCTATAATATTTACAACAAAAGTATCGAGCTTAACAACACAGTTTTTAATATTGTCGAAATAGTTTTCTGTCACTTTGGATTGTTGCTCTTTTTTTGATAATTGAACAAGACCTAAAATGGACATGAGCGGCGATCGCAAATCATGCGATACACTATAAACAAACTTATTTAACTCATCGTTTACTTTTTGAAGCTGTTGGTTTTTTTGCTTCAACTCTGCGCGCAGATTATAAACCAACAAACTGTTTTTAATCGATAAAGAAAGCTCTTCCCAATCCCAAGGTTTTTGAATGAATTTATTAATTTGTCCTCTGTTTATGGCTTCAATAACCAAGCCCATATCCGCATAAGCGGTAATTAAAATACGTAAATGATCGGGGTATTTTTCAATTGTTTTTTCTAAGAATTCTATGCCTGTAATATTAGGCATACGCTGATCTGAAATAATAACCGGTATATGATTGTTTTCTAATATTTCAAGAGCATCTACCGCATTAGAAGCCGTAAAAACAGTATATTCTTTACGGAAATAAGCACGAAAAGAGTTTAAATTATTTTCTTCATCATCAACATATAAAATACAATCTTTATCAGTCATGATATTTACAAATCTATTTTTTTATTTAAAGTTAATACAATTTTAGTGCCTTTGCCGTATTCGGTATCTACATCTATTTTTGCATGATGTGTTTCAATAATTTTATACACAATAGACATTCCTAAACCGGTTCCTTCGCCAACATCTTTGGTAGTAAAAAAAGGATCGAAAATTTTATTTTTAACTTCTTTAGTCATTCCTATTCCAGTATCTTCAAAACTCGCGCAAATGTGTTCATCGTTCATGTAAGTTGTTATGATAAGTTTGTTCCTTTCAATAGCATTTTTCTGATTTATGGCATATAAAGCATTTGTCAATAAGTTCATAAACACTTGATTTAGCTTACCTGGTAAGCACTCTATCGACGGTATGTTACCCAAATTTACTATTACATCAATATTTTTTGGAATGGAATGTCTTAATAAAGTTAATGTAGATTCAATACCTTCATTAATATTAGATTCTTTAACCTCGTTTTCATCCAACCTCGAAAAGTTTTTTAAGCCAGATACAATTTCAGTTGTTCTTTTTGCGCCATCTTCAATACCCGATAATAGCGTTTCAATTTCTTGTTTTAAATAATTTAAATCGATTTCTTTTTTATAGGCCTCAATTTCTTTTAATTTATCCTCTAAAATGTCATTTGGTTGTATGGCTTCGTATTTTTTTATTACTTCCAATATCTCTGAAATATCCATTTTTAATGGTTTTAAATTGGCACTAACAAAGTTTATAGGGTTATTTATTTCGTGAGCAATACCGGCTGTTAATTGTCCTATCGACGCCATTTTTTCTGCATTAATTAATTGCTCTTGCGCATCTTTTAAGTTTACTAATGTAGTGCTTAATTCAATGGTGCGTTTATTAACCTTTTGTTCTAAAATAACCTTTTGTTCTGTTATTAATTTTTCATTTTCTTGTAAAGCTAATAAGGCTGTATGCTGTGATTGCTCTTTTTCTTTTTTAAATATATTGATACTATCTGCCAGAGCAAAAGAAAGTAAAACGGTTTCTATAGCCGAGCCAAGAGGCATAGTATAAACTGTAAAATTATTATAAGGTAGAATCCCAAAGTCTTTCATTGCGTATATAAATACGCCAACTAAAAAAATAGACCATGAAATAGAAAAAAAAACAGCAGGACGATAGCCCATTACAGCTATTTTAAATCCTATAAATAACATATATAACGATAATGGACTTACTATAGCTAAAATTAATTGCCATCCTATTTGGTAGAAACCTACTATTACAAGCATCCCAGCTAGTGCATACAATACATAGGCTATAAAAAATACTTTATCTAACCTAGGTACATGTTTTTTTGTATGGAGAAATTCACGCAGAAATTGAACCGAAGTAAAGCCAACAAAAACACTTAATAATAAAATACTCTGAACTTCAAACTTGGGACAATTTGGCCATAAAAATTTAAATGTATAACCTTGAAAGGTTGTTTGGGTAAGAAAGATAAATAATATATAAATAACGTAATACAAATAACTTTTATCGCGTATTGAAAAATAGATAAATAGATTATAAAATATCATTATAAACATAATTCCACAGTATATTCCAAGAATAAAATTATCTATTGTAATAGCGGCAACTGTAAAAAGTGGGGTATTAATTTTTATTGGAATTTCTATTTGATCGAAACTTTTTATTCTCATAAAATAAGTTTTCGTCTCGTCTTGTTTTACGTAAATATCAAATAAATAATTAGGGTGATTATACTTTCTCTTTGAAAAAACCATGTTTTGTCCTATTAGAACAGAGGAAAAACTAGTGTCAGTATTTAAAGAAAATAGTTCAGCTTCATCAATTAAAGGAGCTGTTAAGTCTATGATTAAATGGCTTGCCGAAGTTAGATTCTTTATCTGAAATTTAACCCAAATGGTTGCTTTGGTAAAACCAAACCGAGGAACATCTTGAAAGCTCTGTTCAAATTTGTCCGAATTTTTAACTTGGTTTATCTTAAGTTTAGAGGTTTCATCTTTTAGTATCCAAACATTTTTTCCAATATAATTTCCTTGTTCTTTTTCTGTGAAGTTTAATGTAGTATCGCAAAATGCCGTAGCAAAAAACAAAATGGTAAAATGCAAAAAGAAAAAATATTTTATGTTTTTCATCTATTTAATAATTTGGGTAAAATATATAATTCAGGCAAAATTATTGGAGTAACATTTTTTATTATAAGATTATAGTTTACCAAAAAATCCCCTTTCAATCCTTTTTCAGTATGTTTTTGAATTGGTTCCTTTCTTAAAGACAACATTCTTTCTCTATCGTATAGTAAGGCTGTTTCTAAAGTTGTTCCATTTAAAATACCTACAACTCGTGCTATATAATTTTCATTAGGGTAAATAAATTTCCCAGAATTTCCTAAATCTGTATTTATTACAAAGCCAACATTTTGAAACATCTCAAGTGAATATTCTGCGCAAATACCCGTTACAGTATGGAATTTAAGTTGGTTGATAATAGACAGAGCCGCACGTATTAAGACTATACTAATTCCTATTCCCTTTACTTTTTTTGAATTCCAAAGCCCGCATAACTCCCCAACACCACCATTGTTAGCGTATTTTTTTACTAGTAAATGAATTCCAGCGTCCATCTTACCTATTGCATTTTCTACGGGCAAAGGAAAAATTCCATCGGCTACTTGTATTCTTATACCGCCTACTAATTCACCTGATTCATCCCTTGCAATAAAACAATACATATTGGGGTTTTTTGTCCATGTATCATTATTAGAAGTAACGTTTTCAATTCCATAATCTTTTAATACTTGTATATGACCTTTTATATACTCCACACAAGTTTCAACTTCATCAATAGCCCTAAAAGCTCGTATATAAAACATATTTATTTACTAAATTTTAATATTTGATTTGTAGGATATCTTAACGATTTAAATTTTGGCGGCTCACTAATAATAAATCTCATTAATAAAACTTTACCTGTTTTAGCATCTATTCCAAAAATTTTTTCAAATTCATGCAATAAAACAGTTGCCTCTTCTTGCATTTGTTTTGGAAGTTCATCATTTTTACCATAGACTAAAGTATTGAAAATTAATGTTGATAAGGATGGTGGATGTGTGGAAATATTATCTTGGTTTGCAGCCAACCAAACTCTTTCTAAAGCTCTTCCACCTTCAAAAAAATTATTAGTTGTAAAAGAAGGCATTGTTAAAAGACCAACTGCAGAAGAACCCAATATCCATTTTTTTTGAATTTTTTCGTATGCAGAGCCTAATTTCCAATTAGCAAGATGAGTAACAACAGGCCAATCTTTACTTACAAAAAAGCCTGCAAATTCAGTTGGTGTTAAATCCATTGTTTCTTTAAAACTTATTCCATTTCTTGTTTTTTCAGCATCTTCAACAGTCCATCTGGCCTCACCTCTAAAATCGTTATGCCCACTTTTGCTTGTATAACGTATTCTATCCATTTTGCCTGTTATCTCAGCTAATTTAGCAAGGGTAGCTTCATCATCTATTATAATTAAATCAGCACCAGGAATTGTTTGTGCAATTCTTCTCAATTCATCAAGCCTAATTTTTTCAATGATTTTTCTTTTAACAATATCTCGGTTAGAAATTCTACTATCAATTGTTTTAGATAAATTATCGCAGATATGTGGTTCTAATTTATTTTTTATTTCAGGAAATGCTTTGTCAAAAAATCTAAAAGTGCTTATTAATTTTGAATCATCTATTATATTAACCGTTGTTGTAGAAATTTCCAAATTAAGTTCATGCGCTTTTAAAACCAAATTTTCCATGGCAGAACCTAAACCTGTAATCATAGTTGTTCTTTTACAGTCTAATAAATCAGGACGAAAGACATCATCAAAAAACAGATATAAGTTTTTATTATGGTACATCCATTTCCAAGATTGGCTATTTGCGCCTGAGGGAGCTTTGGAAGCTGCTTCAACTAATTGAGTAACTACTTTTTCATCAATGTTAATTTGTAAATCCCACGGCTCTTCTTTAGATGCTTTAATTATATCACGCATTTCTTTATCAGTTAAAGAAGGACTTATTTTTAAGGGCTGTTCAATATATTCTTTTTGATCTTTATCTTTTATAATATCTTCAACATCTACAAAATATCTTCCAGAATCATGAAACTGATCCAATAATATTCTTCTACAAACATCTGTACAGATACCTCCGCCAAAAATTACACCTGATGCTAATTGAGGCCAAGTTGTTATCGTTTCTTCAATTTCAAGCATAGAGGCTCTTAATCTTTCTGAAGAAGTTTCAACACCTAACATAGGTAAGAGATATGGAACTTTTTCTTCGTTAGTCTTAGCTTGTTTCACTAAATTTAAATCTAAATGATCTATCAATCCATGTAAAATAGGCAGGTCAGGATGCGTGTCAAAGCGCTCTATATCCGTAGTTCCTCTATCGCTAGAATTCATTACAACAGGAATTCCAAATTCTTTTGCTTTTTGTCGTGCAAAAATCTTGGTGTATAATCCATCACAAACTTCGATACAAATATCAAGTTTACCATCTTTCAAGAAAAAATCATCTACATTTTCCTCTGTTAATCCATCAGAATAAGTTGTTATTTTTAAATATGGATCTATCTCAGCAATTTCTCTGGCAACTACAACTGTTTTTTTTATACCAAAATTTTGAACCCCGGTTTGTATTCTATTCAAGTTAGATAGTTCAATAATATCAAAATCTGCAATTCGTATCTCTCCACAAATTCTTTCCATTGCAATAGTTAGGGCAATTGCTTTCCCAACTGACAAGCCAATTACACCAATAGTTTTTTTGGAAAGAATTAATTCTTCTTCAGGTGTTATCTTATATTGATTTCTATTAGTTCTAACATCTACAAATTCTTTTTCATCTAATATATGCACCAATCTGGTTGCCCATGGATAATAAACCCAAACACCATATTCTTCATACGGAGTTTTGCCTACGTGCTTTTTTGCAGCATCTGTTAGTTCAATTTTGCTAAATCTTATTTTTGGATTTTGAGATTTTACTAACTCTTCTAATTGTCCAAGCAATTCATCAAATACTGTTATGTTAGGATTTGCTGTTAGAAGTTCATTTAATTTTTCTTTATCCGATTTATTATTTAATCTATAAAACAATGGCTTATAAATTAAATTAGCTTCGGTTTGTTTAACACGAAAGTTTTCCAGATTTTCTGCGAGAGTTTTCATTTCTACTAAATTTTGTTTGATTATTATTTAGAATTTTTGGTTAACAATTCATCATTTAATCAAAAGGTGTGCATGTTTTTTGACTTATGTAAAAATAAAAAAAATAATAATAAATTATAGCATAGATTATTTTTTTTGTAACTTTAATTACGATTAAATATTTATTTGTGATGGAAGAAGAAGTTAAAATTAATGTATTATATGTGGATGATGAAGAAAATAACCTGGCTGCTTTTAAAGCCTCGTTTAGGAGGCATTTTAATGTATTTACCGCCATATCTGCAGATGAGGGAAAGATTATTTTAAATAAAAACGATATTCAGGTTTTAATTACCGACCAACGAATGCCGGGCACCTTAGGGACTGAGTTACTTGCTCAAGCGGTTAAAGAATACCCCGATCAAATAAG
>JBDTJJ010000116.1:0-6426 GCA_039935895.1 Bacteroidia bacterium
AAACGAAGAAAGCACCATCATGGTGGTTTACATGGGACAGCATTACCCAAAGAGTTTAATGCAAAAATAAAAGCGACCGCAATGGAAACAGGTAAGGATATTCTTATCGGTGTTATCGGTGGCGGTATAGCAGGTTTGCTGTTAGGCAAATCTTCTTTACTCATCGGCGCAGGCGTAACAGGCTACGGACACTTTGAGAACAAACCTTTTTTCCGAACATTCGGGTTGGGCATGATGATGGGCGGCGGTGCAACCGCAGCGCAGCAAGCTATGAGTGGGCTTAGTCCCGATGACATCAAAGCTCGTATCGTAAGTTTTAAAGACAGCTTCCTATCAAAATTATACTTGGATAAAGTATTTACTGATGGGGCGAAAAAGAAAACAGTTGAAGGTGCAGACGAAGATGTAGTAAACATGGATGGTTTAGGAGAGAATGACCTTGACTTTTCTGCCCTTACAAGAATGGAGCAACAAGTGTTGCAAAGCGGACATGAGTTTCAGAAAAAGAAAGAAGCTGAAGCTACTAAAATCGAAGACGGTGGTGCAAAAGAAAACCTAAGTAGCAGCTATGCTGAATTGTTGGATGAAGAACACAACAATTACTAAACAAATAAATCAATCATAAAAACAAATAAAAAAACAAAATCATGTTAGGAGCAATTGAAACAGTAGAAAACAGCGAGTACAACAATCCATTGGCATTGTTGGGACTTGGAGAGGCAGAAATCGGTAATGATTTTCTTGGAGCATTAAGAAAATTACCTATCAATCGTCAGGTAAAAGTAATGAATCAAATTTCTGCGCCAGTTATGCCGAGCAAAGGCTCTCGTGGAGAAATGGAAAAACATTTCCGTAACCTGCCTGCACACATCAAAGCGCAATTAGCTAAAGGCGATTTACGTTTAGCAGATACCTTGATATATTCTATCAAGCCTGTGAACGCATCTAAAACTATTAAGATGTTTGAAACACAGGATGAAAAACAAACAGGCCTTAGAAATATCAGCAACGGTCGCTTGCAAAAAAACCAAGCACTATTGGTAAGTGGTATTGTGTTGTTGGCAGGTGTTGCCGCAGATAATACAGCGGATGGCTCAATGGGAATCACTTTTGGTAAGTTAGAAGATTACCCTGCATTGGCTAATGGCGAATCGGATTTGAAAGCCAACAAAAAAGTAATCTTCCCTGAAACAAGCAACAACATTTTTAAAACAAACGGTTTTAATGCTGTGCCGTTAGGCTATTATAAACTGCATAACCCACGTTTGATTGAAGATGATGTATTGATTGAGTTCACAGTCAATTTAGGAACAACCACCGCTTTACCTCCAAACACGTATTTGTTTGTTGGCTTACACGGAACAATCACAACACCGTAGTCATAAAACCCTTCTTATACCCTTTCCAAATGGGAAAGGGTATTTAATAAATAAAAAAATTAAGCGATGGACATTTTAGAAAAACGCATAGGCGATATACAAATAAAAGCAGAAGGGCAAGTAAGCAAAGTAAAATTTGAACTTGATAAAACGGTTAAACGTATCAAAGGCATTAAACTCACATCAGACCGTGAAGACTTATTGTTTTATCGTGGCACACAACGCATCGTCATAAACGGTAAAGAACGCTACGAAGAAAACTACGAGAGCAAAAACCTTCAATCCAGTTTAAACGTAGATGTAAATAAACGCTACAAGGATATGCGTGATTTAGAACCGGGCAACGGCATTATAGAAGTAGATTATACAGACAGCACACATCCGCTTACCTCCTTTTCGGTGTACCGTGTGAGCCTTTATGTTGAATATGAAATATAAGAGCCATGAAAGCAACAGAGAAATATCACATACGCATTTTAACCGTAAGCATGGCAGGGGAAAAACAACTTTTTCAAATTAAGCTGCCACGAAATGCAAAAAAAATCACAGGCATTTTAGTTACGGTAAAACCAGTTGGCAGAATAAAAGGCAGACCAAAATACCCTGCCTTTCCTCCTCGAATTATTCTACAAGCCCCTGTGAAAGTGGCGATAGCTCTTGCTGAATTGAAACCATTAATCCCGATTGAACATGCTATTTAATGACAATAGATATTTCGCAGCCAAAGCAGGGAACGTGAGTTTAAAACTGCACAACCATAAAGATATTTTTTATGGCGAAGATATAGCAGCCTTAGAAGCCATGCCTGATTACGAAACTTTAATTGGCATAACAAAATTTGAGTTTGATGATGGAGGGTTTAGCACAGAGGGTACGGAATTAATTTTTCGTGAAGTGGAATTAGAAAGCGGAGAAACTATCATAGAGGGGTATTACGCCGACACCATGCCAACCGATTGGCTATTTCCCTATCAGGTAAGAATTTATATCCGTTATGAAGAAGATGAAACCGAAACAACTGAAACAAAAAAACAATGACATCCACTTTAGCTGTATTTATAATACCACGAGATATGCGTGCGAAAGGATATGAAGAAAATGCTTACGTAGCTGACTTCAGGGACTTAGTCATTAAAGGCGCAGATACGCTGACGATAAAAGCCGATAACGAATATTTCTATTTAATCGGGCGAGCCGCTGGCGTAACCATATCATCTGACTTTGGTGTGTATGATTTAAACGACACAGGCATTAATGAAATGCAGCATAAACATCAGGGAACGATAACCATCATTAATAACACAAAAGGTAGAGTGTACCTAACATTCATGCAAGTAATCGTAAAACAAAAATAACTATGCCATACATCGAAGAAACATATAGCCCTGAAAGAATGGATAACCTGTTACAATACTTGCAATGCAGCAAGGAACAAGGCGAACCCGAAGACTTTGAAATTTTTGTAGATACGTTCAAAGTAGTCAAGCGTACAAATGATATAAACCGTTTTGAAAACTACTCGAACTATATACGCCCCCAAACAAAAAGCATAAGCGTTTTAATTTATGACGGCGCATCTCCACGTAATACAAAGCACACATTTATTCTTAAAGATGATAAGCAAGCATTAAGCGGTGTAGATATTGATAACCGCATAAATGAAAAAATTTCTACTGAAAAGGAAAAATGGGAAGGCGATTTGCTTAAAAAGGAATATGAAAAACTGAAAGTTGATTTAGAGGATGCAGAAATCCTAATAGATGAACTGGAAGCAAAATTGGTACTTGCTACTGGCAACAAACCAAGATTAAATGAGATGGGTTTGGTAGAAGTCGCTTCGGTTTTACTGGAGGGATTTGTTCGCCGCAATCCTCAAATGCTTACCAAATTACCCGGTGGCGAAGCATTGGCAGGTGCATTTATTCAGGACAATGAAGAAAAACAAAAGTTACTGGATACTCCTGCTGAAAAAGAGCCTAAAGTAAGTTTTACCATTGAGGAAGATGAAACGCCAACGGAAACTTTAAGCGAAGAAGATAAGGCCAGTTTAGTTTTTATCAAGCAACTCAATGGTGCATTCACTCGTGAGCAAATGGAAAAAGTATTTCTCATACTCGGTACGTTGGCTAAAACTCCTGCCGACATAGAAACCACCATTCAATTTTTAGCAGAACAACATAAATAAACCTTTAAGAAAACTCACATGAAAAGTTACACAACCAAAATAACGATGGAAGCAAATTCGCCTGAAGAAGTTGCTATCAAAATGACGGCACTCACTATTCTTGCCGCCAAACTAAAGCAAGCTGAACTTACCCAAATTGCTGAAGCAGTAGGCAACCCAATTTCACTTGCTATCGCAAAACTTCGTTTAGGTATTAAGTAATCCAACCATTAATAAAAACAAGATGGACACAACAACAGCATTACCGAAAGCAAAAGACTTTAAAACTAAAGCGTTAGTAGTAGGCATTGGTGCATTAGCCTTAACAGGTATTGTGTACGGTGCTATTAAAATTTACGAAGACCATATAAAGACCGATACTGAAAAAGAAGTGTTGACTAACCCAAATGTACAGCAAGCCGTAACAATACGTACAGCCTTATTCCGCAGTGGTGTGGATTGGGCTTTCCATTTCGGTACGGCAGATTATGATGCTGTTTATAGAATTGCATCTACTATAACCGATTTAAACCAAGTAGAAGTTGAGTACAAAAATATGTACCATACCGATTTGGTTGATGACTTAAAAGAAAAATTAGGTGCAGACGGTTTAACCAAGTTTTTAAACACCATAAGTTTTAATCCAAGCAGCGTAGAGAATGTAGCCAAAGTAAAAGCAGGCGCAGCCCCTAAAATTGGTTTTGCTAAAGCACTTATAGTTACCACAGCGAAAGCCAATTTACGCAAAGCACCAAAAGATACGAAGCCTTGGAGTTTTCACGGCAACATTATCACGCTTGCAGAACAAGGTATGTTGTTAGGAGGAAGCACAGGTAAAACGGTATATGATAATAACGGCGCATCAAAAACAGGAACCTTATACGTAGAAATAAAATCAAGGGCGTGGGACACACGTAAACCGATTTTCTTTTGGGTAGCTGCTTCACAGGTTAAAGCAATTACAAGCGCAGAGATGGATAGCACCAATCCACCGCTTATGCAGCTTAATGAAAAAGATACTCTAAACGGATTAGGCACACCAGAATCTACGGTTATTTCATATTACCATGCTCCCATTATGAATGCCAATTTTCAACTTGTTGCTATGGCTTCGCCGATGCAAGAATTAGGGCATGAGCTTATGCAACTGGATGACAACAAGGGTAACGTGTATATCAAATTCAAAAGCCTTAAACAAAACGAGTATTGGGTAAATAAAAAATTCATTCAAATCATTTAATCAAAAACCAACATGGAAAAATCACTTTTTGTAAAAACATATTATGACATTGCCGTACAGGCAGGTGCAAAATATAATATCAATCCAACTGTAATACTGGCACAAGCAGCACATGAATCAGGTTGGGGCGGCTCATACCTTGCGAGGAACTGCCATAACTTTTTTGGTATTACAGCGTTCGGCGCACAAAATGAATATTGGCACGGCGATAAAATTCCTAATCCTAAAATGCCAAAATTGGTATTCCGAATTTATGCTACCGATTTAGATGGCTTTATGGATTTTGCTTTATTAATCAGCCATAAATACAAAGCAGCAGCCGCCGTTAGTTCAGATAGCACACGTTATGCAAAAGCGATTGCATACAGCCCCTATATAGATGAGGGAAACGGAGATAACAGACCGGGCTACGAGAAAGCAATTATATCTAATTCGAGCTTTATTGAAAGCCAAATGCAATTCTTAAAAAAAAAGTAGTTGAGCATAAAAAGGGAATTGGCAGCGGCGTAGCGGTATTGGTTATCTCAGGGATTGTCTTTTATAACAGAAATAAAATCATACACTTTTTTAATCACGACCAATGAGAGTACCCGAATTTATAAAAGGAACTTTTAAAGACAAACGCCAAAGCCCAAGCGGCAGAGAAGCAACCGTATTGATTTTTGTATGTGTTGTGATTGCCTCATGGATTGGCGAACAATTTTTTGATAAGCACGTTCCCGAATTTATGTTTCTCGGCTTTATCGGTGTAATAACAGCAGGCATCGGCTTGTACACCGTAGAAAAACCAATGAACGAAAATGAAAAAAATAACACGAATACAATAAACGATGAAAACACTAATCAGCAAAATAATACAAACCCTTCAGTCGATGAAAAGCAATTTTAAATTTTATACCATGACAGCCATAAGCATTGTGCTGTTATGTTTATTCTTACTAAAGAGTTGCGAAAACCAAAGACTACTAAGCCATGTAGAGAAAATCAGAATTCCCGACACAGTTTATATTCATAAGGCGTACAAAGTAGTTGAGATAAAAAAAGAGTACATAGAAAAACCTGTACAAGTTTTCGTGTACCTAAAAGATACCTCGCTAAGAAAAGAAGCCGAGCATTCAGATATAATAACAGCCGTTCACGTAAAGCGTAAAAACTTGTTTGGGAATGAAGATATTATCGGCATAGACAGAATAACCCCAAAAGGAATTGTATTAAGCAGCCAGTACGAAACCCCTGCCTTTCGTGAAATCAAAATTGATATGCAGGGAAATATGCAGGTAAAAAAGAAACGATTTACCAAGCTGAAAAAAATCGGCACAATTGTTCTTATCAGCGCAGCAGGTTTTATTATCGGTAAAGAAGCATCTCTTATAAAATGAAAAAAGTAAGCGGCAAGTTTTCAATGAAGCAAAATTTCATTGCTCGCATGGAACTTGATTTAATCAATCAGGTAAAGCACAATAAAACATCGGTTGAGAAACTTGCCGCCACTTTTGGAATTACAGACAGAACGGATATAAAAGAGTTTACCGAACTCGCTATTGTAAACAGCGCACGTATCATAGCGCATTCAGGAAGCAATACGATTGCAGCGAGATATGCAGAGATAGTAACCCTATATAAAAATCAAGTTAATTTATCAC
>JBDTJJ010000117.1:0-3263 GCA_039935895.1 Bacteroidia bacterium
ATGGTTATAATAAGTTGGGTAATGCCACTTACAAAATGCAAAGTAGTTGCCTTGGCTCTATGTTCTGGTTTAAAAAACAATACACGGCCTGCAAACTCCCCTACTCTACCTGGCGTTAGGTTGCCAATGCAAACACCCATCCAAACTGATTGCCATGCTTTTTTAAAAGAAATAACCTCGGTGGTTTTGGTTAGCAACTTCCATTTTACAACTTCTATACTCCAATTTAAAAATAATAATACAAAGGCTAAAACAAGGAGTAAATTATTATGAAGCGTAAATATTTCTTTTACCGAACTTAGGTTTTCGGCAGAATAAGATGCGTATAAACGCTGGACTATGAGCCCTAAGCAAGCAACGCCCACAAATACTTTTACAAGTAGTGAAATTCTATTTTTAGATAACGCTGCCAATGTGTAAATATAAGAGATTTTGGGGCGTTCCGCTGATTACAGCGGCGGGCTTTTCGCAGTAAAGCTTTTTTGATTTAGCGAATTGTTTTAGTTTTTAATATTTGCTTCGCAGAATGCTGAAAGAGCATTTCAAAAAAGGCTTTCTTGCTGCAATCCCTAACGCAAATACAAATAATCTCTTATGTTTCCTAAAATATCAATTTCTACTCAAAATACTCTTTCATTTTTTCGAAAAAGGTTTTGTTATTTTTGCTTGGGTTTGGATGAAAGTTTTTTGATTCGCGCAGTTTTTCAATAACTTTTTTCTCGTCAGCACTTAAGTGTTGCGGAGTCCAAACATTAATGTTTACCAATAAATCTCCTTTGTGATAAGAGTTTACATCGGGTAAGCCTTTGCCTTTTAAGCGCAATACTTTACCGCTTTGCGTGCCAGCATCTATTTTAATTTTTGCCTTGCCATCAACCGTTGGTATCTCTACCGAAATACCTAAAGCAGCGTCTGCAAAGTTTACATAACATTCGTAAAATAAGTTGTGCCCATCGCGTTTAAGTTCTGCGTGTTCTTCTTCTTCAATAACAACAATTAAATCGCCATTAATACCGCCACGTTGTGCTGCATTACCTTTACCACTAACTGAAAGTTGCATACCTTCTGCTACACCAGCTGGTATGTTTAATGTAATCACTTCTTCGCCACGTACAATGCCATCACCATGACAAGTAGTACATTTATCTTTAATAGTAGAACCCGCTCCGCCGCAAGAAGAACAAGTTGTTTGCGTTTGCATAGCGCCCAAAATAGTTTGGCGCACTTGTGTTTGCACGCCGCTACCATGGCAGGTGCGACATGTTTCTACCGCTCCACCTTTAGCTCCGCTACCTTTGCAGGTATCGCAAGAAATATATTTGGTAACTTTTATTTTCTTTTCGGCACCGTTGGCAATTTCTTGTAGGTTAAGTTTTACTTTAACGCGTAGGTTGGTACCACGGTTTACACGGCGACCACCGCCTCCGCGAGAAGAACCACCGCCAAAACCACCGCCACCACCAAAAATATCGCCAAACTGAGAGAATATGTCATCCATATTCATACCCCCGCCATAATGTCCGCCGCCGCCACCAGAAGCTGATGATGCGTTAGCTGCATGACCGTATTGATTATAGCGTTGGCGTTTTTCGGGACTACCTAAAACCTCGTAAGCCTCGGCAGCTTCTTTAAACTTATCTTCGGCAGTTTTATCGTTTGGGTTTTTATCAGGATGGTGTTTTATGGCCAGTTTGCGATATGCCTTTTTAATTTCATCATCGCTTGCGCCCTTGCTAATACCTAGTATTTCGTAATAATCTCTTTTTGCCATATTTTAATTCTTGATTTATAGAATTGTTGATTTATTGATTTAATCTACAATTTTATATTTATTCAAATCTTTAATTCTATAAATGTTAACTGCCTACAACCACTTTTGCATAACGAATTACTTTGCCATTCATTAAATATCCTTTTTCTACTTCGTCAACTACTTTGCCTTTTAAATCGGCTGTTGGCGCGGGTATGTTGGTAATAGCTTCCATTGTTTCAGGATCGAAAGTAGTACCAATGCTTTGCATCGCTTCAATACCTTTTAACTTTAAAATGTTTTGTAATTTGTTAAAAATAAGTTGAATGCCTTCGTTAATTGGTTTAACATCAGTAATGGTTTCGTTTGCTTTCATGCCACGTTCAAAATCATCTACAACAGGTAAAAATGTTTTTAAAACATCTTCTCCGGCAGTACTCATATAATCAAGACGCTCGCGGGCACTGCGTTTTCGGAAGTTATCGTATTCGGCATATAAACGAAGGTATTTATCGTTTAGGGCTGCAATTTCGGTTTCTAATTTTTTTAATTCGCCTCCGGCTTCGGTTGCTTCTTTGGCAAAATCGGCAGGAGATTCCTGATTAATGTTGTTATCTTCATTATCAGTATTTTGTTCTTCAGATATAATATCGTTTTTCATAGGTTTTGCATTTTAACGGCGCAAAAGTAAGTCAAATATGTTGCCAGTAATATTTTTTTGAAATTTTGTCAGTATTTGAAAATTTGAGTCATTATATAACTCTGAGAAACATCAATTTCAACGTTGATACACAAAAAATTGGATTATTGGCAAAAACTGGGGTAAAAATCTTCTGCAAATGTTAAAATTCAATTTTTAAGCCTAAAAATCAGTCATTTAAAAAAAATAACTTTATTGCCCCGCCAGTTTGTGGTATATTTGTACCCCACTTTAAGGGAAGTGATTTAAACAAATAATAATTATAAACCCCTCTGCTGCACCCTTACGCAACAGATACAAGTAAAGTAAAATGACAGAAAAACACACTGAGACTGCAACTGCCGATTTCGATTGGAGTTTGGTTGGAAAAAAACAAGATTCATATTCTGCCGATGATCGTCAGAAATTGGAAGATTTGTATGAAAAAACATTAAAAACCGTTGTAAACCTTGAAGTAATTGAAGGTACTGTGGTAGCCGTTAACGCGCGCGAAGTAGTGGTTAACATTGGTTACAAATCAGACGGAGTTATTCCTCGTAACGAATTTAAATACAATCCGGATTTAAAAGCCGGAGATAAAATTCCTGTATTTGTAGAACAACAAGAAGACGCTGGTGGACAACTTATCCTTTCTCACAAAAGAGCACGTGCAACTGCATCGTGGGATAAAGTTTGTAAAGCTCTTGAAACGGATGAAATTATTAAAGGATACGTTAAATGCCGTACTAAAGGCGGACTTATTGTTGACGTATTTGGTATTGAAGCATTTTTACCGGGTTCTCAAATTGACGTAAAACCAATTCGTGATTACGA
>JBDTJJ010000118.1:0-7177 GCA_039935895.1 Bacteroidia bacterium
CTACTATTGTTGCATGGTTAGAATCCATCCAAACTCCAAATTGTTTTTTGTTTGACATAATTTTTTTTCTAAGGTAAGCTATTTAGTAACTACCTAATTTTCTTTTGTGCTAAAAATTGTTATTTGCCTTGTTAGGCTTCCGTTATTAACGTTCTGTGACGTTTGACGGTCGGGTTTTATTGCACTAACCGTTGTTACCGAAAAACTAAAGTTAAAAATACAAATTTTTGTTTACCACAATTGCAGGCGTGCCGCAAGACGGGTGTTACCGTTAGTAGCCGCCACTAACACCGCACACAGCATAAGCGTCTGCCATTGCTTTTTAACAGCACCACAAATGTGTCTTCGGAGTACTGAACCGCCTATTTCTTGTAGGTGCTGTTATAGCCGGTGTTTATCAATATTCTTTTAAATTTAATCCTTTGTCTTTAAATTGTTTAAATACTATGTTAGCAATAAATGAAATAGACATTAATTTGAACACTTGATTTCTTAACCAAATACCAAAATTGCTTTTTGGAACAAAAGATTTTGCAAACGCTTGTGCCGATTTTTGTTTCTTTTCCATAAATGGTTTCAACAATCTTTCATATTCTTTATACGCTGTTTTGTAATTCCCATTGGCAAGTTTTAGCTCTCCTGCAAGAATATAAGCACCAACCATTGCAAGTGTCGAACCTTTTCCAGACAATAATGATGGGCAGTAACAAGCATCACCTACCAAAGAAACTCTTCCTTTACTCCAATTTTCCATTTTTATTTGGCTAATTGAGTCAAAATAGAAATCCGAAGTTGTATCAATTTTAGAAAGTAAGTCGGCACATTTCCAACCTGCATTCATAAACTCATTTTTCAGTATTTGTTTTTGTTTTTCAATGTCGTGATGCTCATAATTTAATTTTTCTGGTGCAGTGAAAATAAAAAATGATGCAGCTTTTTCTTTACTAATTGTATAAACAGCTACTTGTTTATTAGGCACATTAAACATTGAGAATGCTCGCCCTTCATTAGAAAAATTATTCATTGTAAAGGAAGAAGTATAATAGCCGTAATATTTTTCAAATTGAGACTCTTCTCCAAAAATTAAATTCCTAACATTAGAATGCAAACCGTCTGCACCAACAAGTAAGTTGAACGAACGAATTAAACCGCTTTTAAATGTTACACTAACTTTTTCTTCATCTTGTTCAATTTGTTTTATGGTGTCGCCAAAAATAATTTCGATTTCTTTGTTAAGAGAGTTGTAAATAATTTTTGCCAAGTCACTGCGAAGTATAGTGAATGCTCTGTTTTTAAGAACTTTTTTGACTTTTTGATAGTTCATACTACTTTTTTCAATATTGTCCTTGCCCACAAATGCAATATTTGAAATATTAAGGTCAGCTATTTCTAAATCAGAAATAATATCCATTTTTTCTGCGACATCAAATCCTGCTCCCATAAAATCAATTGCATAACCACCTTCACGTAATGTGGGTGAAATTTCAATTATGGTTGGGTTGAAACCAAATTTTTTTAACCAAAATGCAAGAGAAACTCCTGCAATTCCCGCTCCTGATATTAAAATATTTTTATTGTTCATTTTTTTGAGTTTTTACTTTAGCTCAATGTTATTCCATTCCAACAAACTTCAACGCTTCATCCATTTGTGAAATGTCGAAATAGCGCTCTAATCTTCCTTCCGAAGCTCGTTGAAAAAATAAATTATCAATTGGAACTAATGCCTTCAAAACTTTTGAATGAGCTACAATCGCAAGATGTCCAAGTTTTTTATAATTCCTAAGTCCCCAAATGGCATCCTCCATAAATGCTTTAATACTAGTATGACTAATTTTTAGTTCATCTAATTTTATTAATACATGCACATGGCTATGACCTGCATCTAACTTTTCCTGAAAAAGTTTTTGAAAAAGTTTTTCATCTGTTTCAGTAAAGCCATCAATTATTTCAATGGCTAATACATCTTTTGTTGAAGTTTTGATTTGTTGTAGCATATTTGTTTATTTTAAAATTTATATTGTTTGAAGAATGAAGTGAATACTAGAGAAATACTTGCAATTTCAATTATTGCTATTAAATACTGTTTACTATTCACCTTTAAGGATTTTTGAATATTTATTGAGTAATGTTTTTTCTAACTTATTAAGAGGGTAATCTTTGTCATAAATATAGAAATAGTGAATTGCAATGCCATCCATTAATGCACTTAATTGATAGGCTTCCAACTCTGGATTTTTAATACCAGCAGTTTTAAAGGTAAGAGTCAAATCTTGGGTTAGTGCAGTAAATATCCTTTTTAGTGCTACCTCCATTTTTTCCGAAATAGCTTTTTGTGTAATTACTGGCATTATTGTTCTCCAGAATTCCGATTTTTCTCGCAATAGCTTGAAGGTAGTTTTTATAATGAGTTCAACTTTTTGGGAAGGATTTGTTGCATTTAAAATTTCATTAGAGATTTCTGCCATTTCTATAAGAATTTTGTCAATGATATTTTTAAGTAGGTCTTCTTTTCCAGAAAAATAGTTATATAAAAGTCCTTTCGATATATTAGCTCGTTTTGCAATTTGCTCAATGGTTACATTTAAGTATCCAACCTCGATAAATAAATCTGTTGCAGCTGCTATTATATTGTTTATACTAGCATTTCGTATTTGTTCGTTTTTGTTTTTTTCTCTTGGCGACATTTTTGACTGACCATTTAGTCAACAAAAATAATTAATTATTTTATTGTAGCCAAATTTAAACCCACCTAAAAACGGTCAAAAAGCAACAAAAATCTACCGAAACAGGTAAAAAAACACATAATTGAGTTATTTTATTTTTTTTGTCGAATGAAATTTGTCTCGATTTCTGTCGGAGCGGCTATTAACGGTAACAAGCAAACATGGCATCTATATACATTATGGGACAAACCCAATTAAAAATATATTGTTGATTATCAGTATGTTATTTTTTATTATGTGTTTTTATTATATTTATATTTAATTTATTTTTCTTTTTCTTTGGCAGTTAATTTTATTTTACTTATCTTTGTCGTATAGATAAAATAAATAAAAAAATGAGTACAATTTCCGACGAGTTAATATTAAAAGACCTACAAAAGAAGTTAGAGGAATTTTATACCCAAGAAAGGCAAATAAAAAAAGATATAGAAAAAACAAAAATTGCAATTGGATTATATTCTAATGGTAAAATAGTTTTTTCGAGCGCACAAACTGAAGAAGAAAAAAATACAACGCCCTTAGTAGAAGGATATAATAAAGATGGTTCTTGGAAAGAAAAAATAATTTTTGCGCTTAAACAAAATGGTGTCGTTATGACTACCAAAGAAGTAACTGATTTTATTATGAAGCACGAGCCTGAACTTGAAGAAGGTAAAGTTTATATAGGTGTGGGTGCTAATATCTTCCAAATGGTTGACAAAAAGAAATTAAAAGGCTACAAGCCTTTTAAAATGAAAGGTCAGTATTATGGCAATCCTACTTGGTTTGAGGGCAATGGTAAACTGTTAAAAAACTATGAGCCAAAAGTTCAACAGGATGGATGGTAAATTAAAAAGCCTGTTTATTCAGGCTTTTTAATATTCACAGACAAGGGCAAAGACGGTCTCATTAGCCGAAAAAATTGAGGTGCAACTCAATCTTAGCAGTAGCTTAAAAGACTACAACTTGCCTTCTTATTACAATAACAAGTCGATTTAACACAGTTGTACGTGTTAAACCGCATTAGAAAGACCTAAAGCGTTTGTATGCTTTAGGGGAACCCAGTTTAAGTTCTCGAGGCTTTGCTGGGACTTTCTTATTTTTATTTTAAAGAACTAATATGGTACAAAGTTAATTATAATTATAATTAAATTCAAATAAATTTTATTTTTAATTAACTTATAAAATAAATATAAAATTTAACACAAATTATTTGTCCCTTTAAATACCTAATATTATATTTGTATCATAAAATATTAACGCCATGAATTTTAAATCACTTATTCAGCTTTTAGACTACTTCAAAAAAGAAGAGACTTGTATTAAATATTATGAGCAACTGCGTTGGGCTGGTAAGCCTGTATGTCCTCATTGTGGTGCTGAAAAACCATATACAACAAACAGAGGTTATAAATGTTCTAACAACGATTGTTATAAAAAATTTACAGTTAAGGTTGGTACTATATTTGAAAATTCTAAAATTCCTTTTCGTGTTTGGTTCGCTGCAATTTACTTATGTACCTCAAGCAAAAAAGGCATTAGCTCTGTATTACTTGCAGAGCAATTAGATATTACACAAAAAACAGCATGGTTTGTTTTACAGCGCATACGTGAAATGCTTAAAAACCAAGCACCCGAAATGTTAGGAGAAACCAAAACGGTTGAAGTTGACGAAACTTATATAGGTGGTAAAGAAAAAAATAGGCACACTAAAAAAAGACAATCTAATTTAAACCCCGAATTAGCTAATGATGGTACTATTTATAATAAAAAGAAAGTTGTAGTTGGAATAGTTGAGCGAAAAGGTAAAGTAGTTTTAAAATTTGTACCAAACGCTACTATTGAAAACTTGGTGCCGTTTATTAACGAACATGTTCCTGCGGGTTCTCATATAGTTTCTGATGAACACCATGCTTACGGACAATTAAATAAAGTTTACACACATAATACCGTTACACACTCTTTACGTGTTTACGTTAATGGAAACGCACATACAAATACAATAGAAAACTTTTGGAGTGTTTTAAAACGTGGTTTATATGGTATTTACCACCAAGTAAGTGATAAACATTTAGAGCGTTATTTAAACGAGTTTGCAGCACGTTACAATTCTCGTGATACAAATTCATTTCAACGCTTTGAAGATTTTTTAGCTAAAAGTGAGGGCGGTTTATTATACAAAAACTTAATTGCTGATTAAATCGTAACTTTGCGTATGGCTAAGAAAGCAGCTAAGAAAACAACTAAAAAGCCCGCTAAAAAACGGGCTTCTAAATATGATGGTAAACTTGCTATTATTGGTACTTTAGATGAAGTGCTAAAGGTTTCTATACCTAAAAAATAACTTTTTTTATATAAAATGATGCTAAATATATTTAGCAGTTAGAAATATATTGTTAATAACTACTATATTTACTATATATTTGCGCCATAAAATAATGATTATCATTGTTTATACCTTTAAAAAAACTAATCATGTCTAACCCTAACGCTCTAACCGAAGCAATAATTGTTTGGGCAGCAACTCGCTCAGACGAAGTAGTTTTCGACCCTAAATCAGCTTACTACTCTTTTGAGATTGTTGCTGATGCTTTTGAAAAAGGAAAAGAATTTGGTAAAAAAGAAATAAACGAGAGGTTAAGGCAAATTTATTTTAAAAATGCCCAAACAGGGGTGGAGGCTTTAAATAAAATTTTAGACAACCTAAAGGAGAACAATTGCGTTCCATCAAAGATATTTGTAAAAAACTCCATTCAAGGTGTTACAATTTTATTGTCACTTAATCCTAAAGTGTACGAACAAGAAAAAGACATTGATTTTGCTTATAATGTTTCCGCTACCCTACAATCAGAATATCATAAGACAAACTTTAATCTTATAATTAGTTTTATAAATGAAACGCCTAATTTTAATTTTAATTTATTAAAGTCAGACGGCTACGGATTAGCCTACGATATAGAAAAAGACGTACAAATTTATTAGAATACAATGAGAGATCACGGGAAGCACAATAAATCCGTCTGTGATAAATTACATTTACAAGATGAATTTAAATGTAATGACTGGGTTATTACTACTGCTTTTTATTCAGCTATACATTATTTAGACCATGCTTTATTTCCTTATAAGCATTCAGACGGAAGTATGTTTAATGATATAAATGATGCTCATAAAGTAATTAGAAAACAAAGCAAACATCAAACAAGAGAATATTTAGTTAATCAAAAAATTAACCATCACGCAGTTGATTATAATTTTCTTATGTCTGAGTGTTGGAATGCAAGATATTCTAATTATGATGTAAATCCAGCAATCGCAAATTTGGCTGTGAAAAAACTTGAGTCTATAATTAAATTTTGCGATAAATAATATTTACCTACCTTGTACTTAGTTACAAGTCGTTTCCGAGCGTAAGTAATTGATTATGGCGTTGCCTGTTTTCAAACCAATGGGGCAATAATCAGCTTGTAATGCTGTTCTTAAAGGTAAAGACAATCGTCTAAAGGTATCATCGATAACTCTCGTTTCCTGTTAAAGGATTGAAGCGTACTAACCGCTTAGTGGTTGATATTTTGAAAAAACACCTTAATTACTTGATTTTAAAAATGTTTTTCTTGTCCCACTTGGTATATAGATGCCGCAAACATAATAAATTATCCGTTTACAAACGTTTACAAACACTTTTATCCGAATAGAAGTGGTTAAATACCGACTAATGTTTTAAAGCCGACGTTACTTTGCATCAACAAATAAATTAATAAATCTAAAAAACAAAAACATCATGAGAAACAAAGTAACATTAATCGGAAACTTAGGTAACGCAGCAGAGTTAAAAACGTTTGACGGCAACAAACAACTGGCACGTGTATCTATCGCTACCAACGAAACCTACAAAAACAAACAAGGCGAAAAAGTAACCGAAACCACGTGGCATAACGTAATTGCCTGGGGACCTTTAGCAGAGCGACTTGCGCAATATGCCAAAAAAGGCGAAGAAATTGCTGTTGAAGGTAAATTAGTAAACAACAATTATACCGATAAAGATGGTATTAAACGTTATACAACAGAAATACAAATGACCGAAATGCTGTTATTAGGCGGCAAAGCTTAGTTACATTTTGCCACAGATGTGCGGATTTTTCATAGATTTTATACTTATTATAAATCATTCTTAAATCTTATTAGATCAGCGTTTCATTTCCATCTATGAAACCTACGCCATCTGTGGCTTTACTTTTAAACTGGCGACAGGAGGCATCCATAAACTGCAATCGTATAATTATGTGTTATATTTTGGCACAATTATTGGTTTTAAAGCGTTTATTAGTAAATTTGCACACGTAAAATCAAAAACCAATATGAAAAAAATTTTTAAATCAGTAGCTATCCTATTTGTAGCAGCAAGTATGCAACAAGCAGTAGCTCAAAAAATTGCACACATTCAGTTAGATTCTTTAATAACCATTATGCCTGAA
>JBDTJJ010000119.1:0-3992 GCA_039935895.1 Bacteroidia bacterium
AAGCTGGTAATTATACTGCCTGTAAGAAACTATTTTTAAAAAGCTATCAATGTTTTTAACAAATTAATTTAATAAGTGTGCGTTAAAAAAACGTTATTTATTAAAATATATTTATAGTATTGTAAAGGCAACATTTTTAAAGAATGTGCGTTATATATTAAATGAAGAATTGCTTTATATATATATTGGTGTTTGTAACCATATTATCGGGTGCTTATGGGCAGAAAGCCACTATGCAAGACGATCCTATTGCAGCAGCCTTAGACAGCTTGGCTACAAAAAAAGTATTGGATAAACTGTATGCAAAATCATTATCATTAAAAAATAAATTTGGCTATGCGCCCGATTCTATCCCTCATGTTGAAGATTTTGTGTATGAAAACAGATTGGCAAAATTAGATGCCGCCTCTCCGTTTGATTTGCAATTTAACGCTGCTGTAAAGCCTTATATAGAAATGTATTTGAAAAGACGCGTTTTAATGAGTCGTATTTTAGGCTTATCGCAATTATACTACCCTATGTTTGAAGGGGTTTTTGATAAATATAACATCCCTTTAGAATTAAAAAATTTAGCTGTAATAGAATCTGCCTTAAACCCCGTAGCCCGATCTCGTGCAGGCGCAAGTGGCTTATGGCAGTTTATGTACCCAACGGGAAAGTTATATGGCTTAAATGTTACTTCTTACATAGATGAGCGTGCCGACCCTTACAAAGCAACCGTTGCTGCTGCCGAATATTTACAATTTTTGTATAAAATGTTTAACGATTGGCAAATGGTTTTGGCTGCTTATAATGCCGGTCCTGGAACTATAAACCGAGCTATTCGTAGAAGTGGCGGCAAAAAAACATATTGGGAAATCAGGCCATATCTTCCTTTAGAAACCCAAGCTTATGTGCCTGCATTTATTGCGGCAAATTATGTAATGAATTATTATCCAGAACATAATATTTACCCTGATGTGCCGCGCAAAACATATTTTGAATTAGATACCGTTGTTATAAAAGAACCCTTGTCTTTTCAGCAATTATCAGGTGTTTTAGATGTTGGTGTAGAAGAGATTCAATACTTTAATCCCATTTATAAAAAGCAAATTATACCTGCCGGTGGTAACCTACTTACTATGCCAAAAAGCGTGATAGGTAAATTTGTTACCAACGAAGAAGAAATTTATGCCATGTTGCGTAAACAAAGTGAAGAGCAAAAACTGCTTGTGCAAACGCAAATTAAAGAAGTCCAAATTTCGCACGTAGTAAAACCAGGCGAAAGGCTTAGCACTATTGCTCGCAAATATGGCGTTACCATTGGAGATATTACAACCTGGAATTTAATAGGCAAAAGAGGTTTAAAGCCTGGTAGAAGATTAGTTATTTATAAGGCAGAAAAGCCAATTGTGCCAAAAGATTCTACAGCCGTAAGCAAAATACCGTCATCTAATTTAGCTGACAAAAATATAGCGCAAGGCAATAAAAAATTAGTTACCGAAAACGCAAATAGTACAATAAAAACACCTGTTTTAGAAGATAGTTATAGCGTAAAACAAGGCGATTATTTTTACAAAATATCCAGAGAACACAATATATCTGTAGATGATTTACTTAAGCTAAACGGCTTAACAAGAAATTCTAAATTGGTAATCGGGCAAATATTAAAGCTTAAATAGCAATTAGATTTTATTACCTCTCACAACAAATTTATTTTAACTAAATATTCTTTTTTCTACATTTATTTTAATTGTTATCTTTACGCCCTAGTAAAAAAATGGTCCTGTGGCCGAGTGGCTAGGCTCAGCTCTGCAAAAGCTGCTACGGCGGTTCGAATCCGCCCGGGACCTCCAAATTACCTCTAAAACCCCTGTATTTACAGGGGTTTTGTTTTTTAGGTACAACATAGGTACAACATTTTGATTTGTTGATAAATTTTCTGCCATTTACACCTCCTTACGTCCTTTTTAGCCACTTCATGCTATTGCTATGCTGTTGGTATGGTATAAAATAGCTTTTTACGTATAACTATTTTACAATTTAAAGCTAAATGATACAAAGCGGTGCAAAGGCATCCGCTTACTTGTTTGCGATTTTACATGCCTTTACTTTTGATGTGTGGGTAACTCTATTCGCGATATGAAAAACCCGCCAAGCGAACATACGACTGCAGCGTATCGAACTTGAAAAGAAGTAATAATCACTCTTCTAAAAAAAGAAGAATAAAAAATGTAAAATTATGGCAAGACAAAAAGGAATCATAAAATTAAAAGGCACCATTGGCGATGTAACTTTTTACCGAACCCAAGATGGGCATTTAGCTAAAGAAAAAACAAGTTTAGATGGTGCGCGCATAGCCACCGATCCTGCGTTTATTCGTACGCGAGAAAACGGCAGCGAGTTTGCCAGTGCAGCCAAAGCCGGAAAAATTTTACGCGATGCTTTGCGAGCGTATATTTCGGGTTCATCAGATGGCAGGGTAACATCACGCTTAACCGCGTTGATGATGAAAATTAAAACCTTAGATGCTACCAGTATGCGTGGCGCACGTACCGTAGGTACGGCAATAGTATTGCCAAGTGCTATGACGATGTTGCAAGGATTTAATTTTAATAAACGAGCCTTACTTGGCGAAGTGTTGCATAAACCTTACACCGTAAATGCTGCTACAGGCGAAATTGACATCAACGCTTTTTTGGCGGCAAATGATGTGCGCGTGCCGCAAGGCGCAACGCATATATCGTTTACAGGTTGCTGGGCAAAAGTTGATTTTGTAAACGGAGTTTACAATACGCAAACATCGCCTGTAAGTAATGTGGCTCTTTCGGCGGCATCGGCAAACGTAACGTTGATACCTACCGCAGCACCAACAGGCACAGGAACAAATATCTATTTGATTAAAGTAGAATTTTTCCAAATGGTAAACACTATTCAATACTCGTTAAAGAACGGTGCATACAATGCGGTGGCGGTAATTCAAGTTGCTTAACGCCCCTCTCTAAATCTCTCCCCACAAGGGAGAGATTTTTAGAAAACCAATTATTAATCATTTAAAAAAAATAAAAAGATGAACATTATACAACGAATGAAATCGGAAACGCCAAAGTTTTATAAAATAATTAGAAACATTGGTATTGGCTTAGCTGCCGTAGGTGGCGTATTGGTTGCTGCCCCCGTGGCATTGCCTGCTGCTATTATTACACTTGGCGGTTATTTGATAACTGCAGGTGCGGTAGCAACGGCAGTGGCACAAACAGTTACTACTGTTGATGGTAAAACCAACGTAAAATGAAAATTAAACCCTAAAAACGAAAATCAAATGACAGAAGAAACTGAAACACCAATTGTTGAGCAAGTGTTACCTACACCGCCTCAAGCATTAGTACAAACGAATGTAGATTACAGTCGTAATTATTCCAAAGATGAAGACGGACTTTGGGAGCAAGTAAGCTTAACGGCAAACTCTACTATCAATCAGGCAACAGGTGTAAACGAAATAACACACGAAAGTTGGGTAACACTAAAACTTACCGGCTCGTGTGAAAACGATTGTTCTTGCAAAGACACCGAGCTAACCATTCACGAAAAAACCGATGTAATATACTAAAATTAAAAAATGAACCACGCACAACAACATAGCACTTTATTAGGAACTGTAAGCGGAACGGTGTTAACAGTATTAGCCAACATTGGTTCGGCAGATATAAGCAAGACAGTTGTTTTAGCTGCTGTTGGTGCTGCGGTTAGTTTTTTTGTATCGCTTAGTTTAAAATGGATCTGGTCGAAGTTGAAGAAATAAATCAAAAGCAAAAAGAAAGGCTGCCGCAAGGCGGCCTTTTTGTTTTAGCACCAGACTAATCACACTGTTTAAATATGTTAAGTAAAAAGATTTGGCACGCCGTTTGTTTATCTATAAGTAATAAAAACAAGAGTCATGAAAAAAGTAGCAGTAGTATTATTTATAAGCTTGTTAAGCTTAGGTAATGTAAGCGCAATGAATGGTGGACACG
>JBDTJJ010000120.1:0-3236 GCA_039935895.1 Bacteroidia bacterium
ATTTTGGTGAGTTTAAAACGCCATTAGGTATTCCTGAAATTGTAAACGAAGGAAACGATGTAACTATTGTTACCTATGGTTCTTGCATTCGTATTGCGCAAGATGCTATTAAATTATTGCAAGAACACAATATTTCGGTTGAGTTAATTGATGTGCAAACTTTATTACCTTTTGATATTAATCATCAAATTGTAGAATCGGTTAAGAAAACAAACCGCGTTTTATTTTTAGATGAAGATGTACCGGGTGGAGCTTCAGCGTACTTAATGCAACAAGTTTTAGAAGTTCAAGGTGCGTATCAATTTTTGGATGCAGAGCCTATAACATTGGCAGCTAAAGAACATCGCCCGGCTTACGGAACGGATGGAGATTATTTTAGCAAGCCAAATGCAGATGATATTTTTGATGCGGTTTATAATTTAATGCACGAGGCCAAGCCGCAAGAGTATCCGGCTATTTATTAAGTATTTTTTTGTTGATGGATCCAACAAGGTCGAAAAATTATTATAAAAACAAACCAAACACTTGTTTTTGGCAGGTGCTATTGAAAAAAGCATGTGTATTCACTTTTTTCTTTGGTATTGTTCAGCATATATCTGCTCAAAGCAATCCTGATTTAGCACAGAAATATGGCGAGGAAGGAGAGAAAAAATATCGTGCCAAGCAATATGCCGAAGCCACTACAGATTTCACAAAAGCTATAGAGGCTGACAATAAAAATAATTTATCTTACGGGTTTCGGGGGTTTTGTGATTATCATTTAAAACATTATAGCAACACTGTTTACGACTTAAATAAATACCTTAGCTTAGGGGGGAAAGAAGATTTAAACAAAGTCTATTATCGTTTGGGAATGGCTTATTTTAATTTAGTGCAGTATGATAATGCCATTACTTACTATACTAAATGCTTAAATGTGTCATCTGGCGACTCTCTTATGGAAGCTGAAGTTAGTAAAGACATTGCCCTTTGTTATAGCCACGATTTAACAAAAGATAGTGCCCAAGCACGTCATTATATCTTACAAAGCTTAGCTAAAAACCCAAAAGAGGTTGCAGCGTATTGTGCTTATGCCTTGATTGAACGCCGCTTTAATAATTGCAGCAAAGCATTGAGTGTGTTTGATGAGTGTTTACAGCATATTGAAACAAAAAATATTTCTACCAATTTTTACTATATCAGAGCCTTGGCGAAAGCCTGCACACAAGATACAATGGGGGCGTTAACCGATTTTGAAAAAGCAATACATTTAAACGAAACTGATTTTTATATTTATGAAAATAGACTTCGGGTTTTGATATTAAACTGTGCGTATGATAAAATTATAAAAGAGGATATAGGAAAAGCCATTATTTATTGCCCTGATAGTACAGAAATCCCATACTTATATATGTTACGTGCTTATGTAAAAACACGAGATAAGGACTCACTCGGCGCAGAACAAGATTTAATTACCGCTAAAAACCTTAATAAAGGCAACGTACTTATGCACTATAATTTAGCCTGCTATTATCTGTTTGAAAGAGCGGATGCTAACACATTATATAAAGAAAAGGCAATTGAAAGTTTACAAAAGGCTATTTTGATTGACGAGAAGTATTTAGAATCGTATAAACTATTAGCGTTAATATATTATAAAGATGACAAAGATAAAAAAGCCTGCGAGGTACTAAAAAAAGGATATAAGCAGGGGAATAACGAACAAATTAAAAATATGATGAAGCTTATATGCAACAAAGAAAAAGAGAACAGAGATTTTAACATCACCACATTTTCGTTGGGTGAAGGCAGAAGCCCTTTGATGAAATATATATTTCAAGATGCGCCTAAAAGGTAATGTTCAGATTTGCGCCTCAATATAAAGAGTGTTTAAAATTTTTTCTATCCTTATTGGAATTGTTACTAATAAAACCTAATTGCTCATTAATTCTTTTTACCTATTTTTGAATTAAATTTAAACCCCAATATGATTAAGAAATTTATTTTAGCAACTATATTAACCGCATCGGCTTCGTTTGCTTTTGCACAGGATAAGGAAAAAGAAGACGAATCTAAAATGATACGCGAAGTAATAAACGTACAGGCAGATAAATCTTTATTTACTGTAAAAACGCCGCCTCCGGCTCCCAATAAAAATGGTAAAAAACATGTAGAAGAAGTAGAGCCTGCTGCACCCGATACCAGCAACCCTTTAATACCTGCACCTGCTTTTGAGTTAGCTAAACGTGCGCAAAATTGGAGTAACGATAAACCTGTTGCAAACAGTAAATACACAAAAAACAATTGTTCGGCTAATGGTAATATGGCTACTTGTCAGTTTACGTTTATCTACAAAGTAAAAGACCTTAACCCAACCGAAAAAGTAGATGGAGAAATTACTATGACGATAACGGTTGAAGCAAAAGAAGGTAAATACCGTTACACCGTTAATAACATTAGGCACAAAGCAACCGTAAGCGATGTAAGTGGCGGAGATGTTTTTGCTAACGTAGCAGAATGTGGTTCTATGAAAATAAGCGATTTGACTTGGAAAAAAATTAAATCGGCAGCGTTTGCTGATGCAAAAGTAATAACCGACGATTTAAAAGCTAAAATGGATAAGCCAAGTGGCGAAACCGTAAAAAAAGATGATTGGTAGAAACTGCATAGAGAAAAAATGTGTTGTCATGTTGAGCTTGTCGAAACATTGGGGCAGAAGACAATGAATACTTCGACAGGCTCAGTATGACCGTTATTTTTAATTTTAAAAATACATTTTGGAAGAATATCTATTCTAAATTGAAAGCCCATTCGTAAAAGGATGGGCTTTTTATTTTAGATTAATCATTCTTCAATATATTGTTTGAAACAGGTTATCAAATCTAATAATCTCAATTCTCGCATCTATTTATTAATTTCGCTACATGAAGCTATACCGCACACGCTTAGCGTTTTTATTGGCAGCATACTTACTTTCACTTTTTATTTTTACCGATGCCCGTATCTTATTTTTCCTTTTTAATAAAAGTAAATTTGTCGGTGTAACAAATGCTGATTTTATCCAAGCACTTTTTTACGGCTTACGTTTCGATACCATCACAGCTACCATCATCAACGCTTTGTTTATTTTGTTGGTAGCATTTCCTATTTCGTTTTTTCAACATAAAACATTCAGGGTTTTCCTTAAAGTAGTTTTCGTTACAACCAACTCCATTGCATTTGCCTTTAATATGATTGATACCGCTTACTTTCCTTAT
>JBDTJJ010000121.1:0-7091 GCA_039935895.1 Bacteroidia bacterium
GTGAAAAAAACCCAACAACTTATTGCTATTTTACTTTTTGCATAGGGTTTCCTCCTGCGCTTTGTCCGCGACTAACAGATTTTGCTTTAAATAAATCAAATCTGCTTGGCGTTTCCTTAATATTCCATGTATTGTTTTTTTCGTCGATATCTGCTGTTTCTTTAAAAGGATCTAACAATATGCTAGCCACTTCTTTGTTTTTAGCAAAGGTTTTAACGACTTGTTTTTCATTTTTGCGCCAGATGTAGGCATTAATTCTTTCTACTTCGTTAGTACCATCTTTGTAATTCCATTGTATGATAATAGGCATTACTAAGCCGCCTTTATTGGTAAAAGACAATTCGTAGTAAAATCTATTTTTATAATTCGCAAAAGCAGAATCTGATAAAGGCTCTAATTTATCGGCCGAAGTTTTTATTTTTTTTTCGGGAGGTGCGTTGTAATCGGGTGTGTAGGTGTAATAAAAATCGCGCATAGAAGTATCGGCATCTACTAAAAATTTAATTCCACTTTCTTTATTTCTAATTTTTGAAATGTCTTGGTAATCTTTTTTAGGCGTAGGTGTAGTAACCGTATCGTTTTTTAACGGAAGTGTTTGATTGTTATTAAATGTATATGCTTTTACCGAATCGAGTGATATATCGCAAGGTTCAATATCATAAAACCAACCTCTCCAAAACCAATCTAAATCAACGGCAGAAGCGTCTTCCATCGTTCTAAAAAAATCAGCTGGTGTAGGGTGTTTAAATGCCCAACTTTTAGCATATTCTTTAAAAGCGTAATCAAATAATTCGCGTCCCATAATAGTTTCACGCAAAACATTTAGTGCAGTAGCAGGCTTTGCATAAGCGTTTGGTCCAAATAAAATGATGTTTTCGCTATTAGTCATTATGGGTTCTAACTGATCTTTGGGCATTTTCATGTAATCTACAATTTTATGCGCAGGGCCTCTTTGCGAATTATAATTAACATCAAATTCTTGCTCGGTTAAAAACTCAACAAACGTGTTTAAGCCTTCGTCCATCCAACTCCATTGTCTTTCATCGCTATTTACAATCATTGGAAAAAAATTATGACCAACTTCATGAATAACAACTCCCAACATGCCATATTTAGTTGCTTCGCTGTATGTCCCATCTTTTTCGGCACGACCATAATTAAAACAAATCATTGGGTACTCCATTCCATTAGCGGCTTCTATACTTTGTGCAACCGGATAAGGATATCCAATGGTGTATTTTGAATATGTTTTAATGGTATGCGCAATTGTTTTAGTTGAATACTTTCTGTACAAAGGATACGCTTCTTTAGAATAGAAACTCATACACATTACTTTTTTGCCTTCAACTTTTACTGGCATTGCATCCCACACAAAACGACGAGAAGAAGTCCACGCAAAATCGCGCACGCTATCAGCACTAAATACCCAAGTTTTTGTTGTTGTTGATTTTGTTTTTTCAGCAGCTTTGGCTTCTTCCAAATTTACTATTTCTGTTACATCGCTTGCTGTTTGTGCTTTTTGCCAACGTTGTAATTGTGTTGCGTTAAGTACCTGTGCATAATTTTGACAAACACCGGTTGCACCAACAACATGGTCGGCAGGGACTGTCATCTTAACTTTAAAGTTACCAAACACCAAAGCAAATTCACCACGACCAGCAAATTGCTTGTTTTGCCATCCTTGAAAATCGCTATAAACACACATGCGCGGGTACCATTGCGAAATGGTAAATAAATAATTTCCATCTTCGGCAAAGTATTCGTAACCACCTCGCCCGCCAATAGTCATGCGATTAGAAATGTTGTAATACCATTTAATTTTAAATTTAATTTTCTCATTCGGTTTCATTGCTTTAGGCAAATCAATACGCATCATAGTTTGATTAATGGTGTATTTAAGCGGTTTGCCAAGTTCATCAGTAATCTCAATTATTTTATCGCCCAAAGTTGCACAAGCTTCTTTTATTAAAAGTGGATTTACCTGCGCATCTGTATAAGGATTTTTTAACTTGCTTTCATCAAAACTTATATCATCGCCGTTTGGGTCGTGCTGATTTTCATCTAACTGTAACCATAAGTAAGTTAAATTATCGGGTGAGTTGTTGTAATACGTAATCCATTCGCTGCCATCTAAACGCAATTTTTTTTCGTCAAGCGTAGCTTCAATATCGTAATCGGCACGTTGCTGCCAATACTTGCTACCCGGCGCGCCAGATGCGTTTCTATAAATACTTGGATCGGTTAAAATAGTACCTAACTGTTCAAATTTATTGCCGTGATTTGATGCAGGATTGTTTTTTATGTTTTGTGCTTCGGTTAAAAAACCAAATTGTAAAAACAAAAATAAAATATAGATTCTTTTCATATAATTAATTTATTAAAACAAATAGTCTTTGTATGGCCATGATGAAAGCAATTCCTATAATGACTGATGATACAAAGAAATTTAAATTATTCTTTTTGACTTTTAAGAACGAGGTTAAAAATAAAGAAATAAGTAAAACAACCGCTACTATTAACATTTGCCCAAGTTCTAAACCCAAATTAAATGAAAACAGAGGCATAATTACGCTCTGTTCTTTACCCAGTAATGATTTCAACAAATAAGAAAAGCCCATGCCGTGTATAAAGCCAAAAAATAATGCAAGAAAATAGATGGGATTTGTTTTTTGTGCAGGTTTATTTCTTGTAATGATATTAGTTAATGCCGTAATAACAATGGTAACCGGAATTAAAAACTCAATAATAGCAGAAGGAATTTTAAGTACATCAAGCACACTTAATGCAAGCGTTAGGCTATGCCCAATGGTAAATGCCGTAACGAGAATCAATACTTTTTTCCATTCGGTAAACGAATAAGCGGCGCATAAAACGGTTACAAATAAAATATGGTCGTAACCCTGCCAATCTAAAATATGATTGAAACCAATACTAAGCCATAAAGTAAAGTCCTGCATTTTTATACTTTTGTAACAATGATAAAACTAAATAATAAATTCACACTAAAAAACGGACTTACAAGCACCGTTGTTTTTGCTTGCCTGTGGTTTGTTTCTGTTGCTTTTGTTCATCCATATTACGTTAGCGTTACCGAAATAAAACACAATGCTGTAAAAAAAACGGTTGAAATAAGTTGCCGTATGTTTACCGATAATATAGAAAATGCCATAGAGAAATTAAATAAAACACAGCTTGATTTACTGCATCCAAAAGATAGAAATGAAGCGAATAAATTATTACTTGATTATATTAATAAGCACTTAGTTATCAAGGTAAATCAAAAAATAATTACCTTTAAATTTATAGGCTACGAAAAAGAAGAAGAAGCCATTTGGTGTTATTTAGAAGCTGATAATATTGAAAATGTAAAAAACATTTTAATTGAAAATAGTTTGTTGTATGATTTTTTGCCCGCGCAAATTAACATGATGCATATTACTGTAAATGATAAACGCCAAAGCACAAAGGTTACTAATCCTGAAAAAAAAGCGGAATTTAATTTTTAGTTTAAGGAAGACTTACTTCTTAAGCTCAAAATTTTTGTATTCTTTTATATCAGCTTCTTCGGCAAAAACCTCTATAACTTCGGCCTTTGGCGGACCAACATAACACCAAGAAATAAGTCTATTAATGTTTTCTTCGTTGCCTTCAGCTTCAATATACACATCGCCATTATGCATGTTTTTTACATAACCAGTTAGGTGTAATTTTAAAGCAGCATTAAGTGTAGCAAAGCGATACGATACGCCTTGCACTTTGCCTTTGACTGTAATGTTATAATGGTGCAAAATTTACTTGTTTAGTTTTTCTAAATCTCTATGTTCGGTTTTAAAAAGCTCGTCGTGTGGTAATGATTTAAAATACTCGAATGTAATTTTTAAACCTTCGGCACGATTAACTTTCGGTTCCCACCCTAACAAAGCTTTTGCTTTTGTAATATCAGGCTTGCGTTGCTTAGGATCGTCTTTTGGAAGGGCTAACGAAATTAGTTTTTGTTTAGCACCAGTCAGTTTTAAAATTTCTTCGCCAAATTGTTTAATAGTTATTTCACTCGGATTACCAATGTTTACCGGCATGTTATAATCGCTTAAAAGCAATTTATAAATACCATCTACTAAATCGCTCACATAACAAAATGACCGTGTTTGAGAACCATCACCAAACATGGTTAAGTCTTCTCCACGCAATGCTTGACCGATAAAGGCAGGCAATACACGTCCGTCATTTAGGCGCATGCGTGGTCCGTAAGTATTAAATATTCTAACAATGCGCGTTTCAACTTGGTGCGTGTTATGGTATGCCATAGTAAGTGCTTCCATAAAACGTTTCGCTTCATCGTAGCAACCACGCGGACCAACTGGGTTTACATTACCCCAATATTCTTCGGGTTGAGGATGTACGTTGGGATCTCCGTAAACTTCGCTGGTAGAAGCGACTAATACGCGTGCCTTTTTTACACGTGCTAAACCAAGTACATTATGCGTACCTAAAGAAGAAACTTTTAGTGTTTGAATGGGTATTTTTAAATAATCAATAGGACTAGCAGGAGATGCAAAGTGCATGATATAATCTACTTCGCCTGGAATATGAATGTGCTTTGTAACATCATGATGATGGAATTCAAATTGTTCCAACTTCATTAAATGCTCTATGTTGCGCATATCGCCGGTAATAAGATTATCCATTGCAATAACGTGATAACCTTCTTTTATAAATTTATCGCATAGGTGAGAACCTAAAAAACCTGCTGCACCTGTAATGAGAACTTTTTTCATGGGAACAAATTTAAAAAAAATCTCCATCAATATTATTAAAGCTACAAGTTTACTTTTTAGAGATTAAATCTATTATCTTTATTTTTTAATAATTTTGCCATCTTCCATTTCAATAATGCGATGGGTTTTAGCAGCAAATTCGTTATCGTGGGTAACAATAAGTAAAGACTGATGATATACTTCTGCTAATTCTTTAAAAATATTAAACACCATTTCTCCATTTTTTTTATCAAGGTTTCCTGTTGGCTCGTCTCCCATAATAATAAGTGGATCATTAATTAAAGCTCTTGCTATGGCCACACGCTGTTTTTCGCCACCCGAAAGTTGATTAGGTTTTTTTAAGGCTTCTTTTTCTATACCTAATATTTTCAATTTTTCGTAAGCCTTATGTTCAATTTCTTGGGCTGTAAATTTTCCTAATTTTTCACCCGGCAACATCACGTTTCGCAATACAGAAAATTCATTTAATAAATAATGAAACTGAAATACAAATCCAATTTTTTCATTTCGAACTTGAGCCAATTCTGCTTCCTTTTTTTTAAACATGCTAACACCATCAATTTTTAAATCACCCTCGTAATCGGTATCCATTGTGGATAATATATATAGTAAGGTTGATTTTCCGCAACCCGATCTACCAATAATAGAAACGAATTCACTTTTTGAAAGTGAAAACTCAATATCCGTTAATACTTTTACTTTCACCGGGTCGTGAAAATATTTATTAATATGAATAGCTTCTAAAACTTTATTATCCATATTTATTTGCCTCTAATAATAATTACGGGATCTACCTTACTAGCTTTGCGAGCAGGAAAAAAGCCTGCCATATAGGTGGTAATGATGGAGAAAACACCTCCAATAACATAGAAAATGGGATTGTAATTTATTGGATAGGTTTTAATTGTTGGCAATGATGCTGTGTTGAATGGTATATGATCTATAACTTCCGATAATCCAAAGCCAAAGAACAAACCTAACAAGCCTCCAAAAACACCAATACTCAAAGCTATAGAAATAAAAATTCGTTTTACATCTCTACCCGAAAAACCTGTCGCTTTTAAAATAGCAATGGTATCCATCTTGTCATATATCATCATATTTAAAATATTATAAATACCAAAGCCGGCAACAATAAGTAAAACAATGCCAACAGAATAAGATATAAGGGTTCTTACAAAACTTCCTGTTTCAAATTGCGAATTAGCAGTTTGTATGTCGATAGCTTCAACTTCAAATAATTTTTTATACTCTTTGGCAACTTTTGGTGCTTGAGAAATATTGGTTAATTTTATTTGAATATCGGTAATGTAATTATTTGACTCGCCCAATAATTTTTGAGCCGTAGAAATGGATGTATAACTCTGTACTTTATCAATTTCTGAAATACCCGATTGAAAAAATCCCACCACTTTTAATTGAACTTGCTGGCCTTTGATGGTGGTAACCTGTATCATATCGCCTACGTTTACTAACATGTTTTTAGCAGCTTCTATTCCCAAAACAATACTATTAGGAATAGTTTTAAGGTCTAAATAATTACCACCAACTACATTAGTTTGAAATGCAAATAATTTATCTTCTTCTTCAACTTCTATCCCATTAATAATACCTGTAAGATTAGTTGTGCCAACATTATAAAATATAGGTGCAATTATTTTTGGCGCAACACCAAGCACACGTTTATCTTTTTTAAGAGCATTAATAATAGCGCCACTATTATGTATTTGTGGCAACTCATTACTTGGTTTTATGGAACCAATAAAATTATACTGTTTTTTGCCTTTAGAAAAAACACTAATTGGTTGATTTTCGGCTGCTTTTATTTCATTGTATAAACGCACATGGGGTGTTCGGTTAAGCATCAGCCCATCTAATAAATCGTTTAACCCAGCCATAAAACTAAGCAAGGTAATAAACATGGTAATGCTAAATGTAACACCAATGGCCGCTACCAGTGTTTGTTTCCAACGTGCCATAAGCAAAGAAAAAGATATATTGTATAACAATTTTATTTTCATTTTGCCGGGCTTATCAATTCATCATCAGCAGTAATGCCAGATAATATTTCAACCATTTGATAATCTTTCAGTCCGGTTTTTACAATTACTTTATCGCCGTTTGCCTTTATAACTGTTGAATCGTTTACCAATAAATTACGAGGAATTAATAAAGCTTTTTCTTTTGTTTGAATAACAATATTGGCTTCAAAACTTATAAATGGATAAAGTATTTTTGGTGGATCAATAAACGTAGCTTCTACTAAAAAAGTTTTGCTTTGTTCATTCATCATTGGTAATATGTTAGAGACCTGCG
>JBDTJJ010000122.1:0-3537 GCA_039935895.1 Bacteroidia bacterium
TAACAACCGGCATACCAAAACCACCTTTACGTACAATAGCTCCTAAGGGTGCTCCCACAAAAAATAAAATAATACACGTGCAGGCAATGGTAAATTTTTTATGCCACTCTACTGCAAATTTTGCTTCATCTTTAACTTGGTTAACTTCTTCTTTTACTTTATTGTCAAGAAAAGAATCTGCACTGCGAGCCAAATTTAACGCCCCGTCTATCAAAGTTTTCTTTTCAGCAGCGGGCAATTTATTTACATATTTATTTATGGTAGTCGTTTGCTTTGCATGTAAAGAATCGTTTAGTTTTATTTGTAGTAAACTTTTCTGAAAATAATAGGCATTGCTAAACTGCGTATAGGTTTGCCTATATGTTTGCATACGGTATTTTTTGGCGGTATCAACATACTGACTAAGCAACCGCAGGTTCATCATTTCTGCATTGTTTTTCCACAAAGCTTCATCGGTTTGCTGCATTTTAATTTTACTTAAATCAATTTTAATTTCCTGTTCCTTAAAATGCATAATCATGTTAGGCCGCGTATGCTCGTCTTTGGCATCTTTTAATGGTTGTTCATAATGTGTGCCGTTAAAAAGTTTTATGTTTAGAAATTTCTTATTTGGCGACATAGATATTTCTCCATCTTTAGCATACATCTGTGTTGTGTTTCCACGTTCAGCCGTATGATCGTAAATTAAAATATTATGTACACCTACTCCATCATTATCTTTTCTATTAATACGAATGCTATACCCTTTAATCTCGTTATAAAAAACACTTTCTTTTATACTAATAGCCGGTTTAGAGCTTCGTACGTCGTATAGCAGCCTTGTTGCCTTTAATGTTATAAACGGTAGGGTATAATTACTAAATAAAAAGCAACAAAAAGCTAAACCTACAATAAACACTAACAGAGGGCGCATAATGGCAAGCAATGATAAACCGGCAGATTTCATGGCAGCCATTTCATAATTTTCGCCAAGGTTACCAAACGTCATAATAGACGATAGTAGCACTGCCAAAGGCATAGACATCGGCATATTGGTTATAAACATATAGCCAAACATTTTTGCCAGCGTAAGGTTATCTATTCCTTTACCTGCAATTTCATCGATGTAAGTAAAAATAAAAATCATAAAAAAAATAAACATCGCAATAAAAAGCGTTGCCATAAACGGAGGTATGTACTTTTTTATTAAATATAGATGTAGTGTTTTTATATGCATAATAACCTTACAAAGGTATCATTATAGGCTGGTTTTTAAAATTATTTGGGCGTTCCGCTTATTTACCTATTAGCCTATATTTATTTAAAATGAAATTCATACATACTAAAAAAACTACCTCAGCGGCGGGCTGCTGGCGTAAAGCTTTTTTAATTCACTTTATTGGCATTAATTTTTATTAATTGCTTGACGCAATATAAAAAACAATTCGAAAAAGGCTTTCTGCCTACATCCCTAACGCGGGCATTCTACTATATTTTTAAACTTATTTTTTTACATTTGCACACTTATATACCATTTTATGTTAAACGGAAAAAAAATAGTTGTGGTGCTGCCTGCTTATAATGCGGCTAAAACATTAAAACGTACTTACGACGAAATACCTTTTGATATTGTAGATGAAGTTGTTTTGGTTGACGACCATAGTAAAGATAATACCAGCGAGGTAGGCAGAGAAATTGGTATAAAGCACGTAATCCGTCACGAAAAAAACAAAGGTTACGGCGGCAACCAAAAAACATGTTATGATAAAGCGCTTGAACTTGGTGCCGATATTGTTATCATGCTTCACCCCGATTATCAATACACCCCATTATTAATACCATCCATGGCACATTTAATGGCAAATAATTTGTACCCAGCTGTTTTGGGCTCTCGTATATTGGGCAAAGGCGCCTTAAAGGGCGGTATGCCTATGTATAAATATATTTTTAATCGTTGTCTTACACTTTCTCAAAATATTTTAATTAATCAAAAATTATCAGAATACCATACAGGTTATCGTGCGTTTAACGCCGATATTTTAAAAACAATTAATTATCATGCAAATAGCGATGATTTTGTGTTTGATAACCAAATGCTATCTCAGGTATTTTATGCCGGCTTTGAAATAGCTGAAATTACGTGTCCGACAAAATATTTTGATGATGCATCCTCTATTAATTTTAGACGAAGTGCAACGTATGGCATGGGTGTTTTAGGAACATCATTTATCCATTTATTTAATAAAATGGGCATTTTAAAATCAGAGATATACAAAACCAAAAAGTAGATTTAGTAGTTTATTAAAGAGTACATTTGTACGTTCTTTACATCGTTTTGGGGGATTAGCTCAGCTGGCTAGAGCGCTTGCATGGCATGCAAGAGGTCGTCGGTTCGACTCCGATATTCTCCACGCCTAGGTAAATAAGGCTTTCAGAGGTTTTTGAAAGCCTTTATTTTTTAGACTAGTTTAAACATTAATAAAACATTTTCTTTCTAATTTGCACCAAGAATGTTAATCTAGAAAATCTAAAAAGTATTTACGCCGTTTACGGTTGTGTACTTCATAGTATATTTTACGCCCGGATTCATGTATTTATATGCACTGTGGCTCATTAAGGCTGCTTCGTGAAAGCCACACAAAATAAGTTTCAGTTTGTTTTTATACGTATTTATATCGCCAATGGCGTAAATACCCGGTATGTTGGTGCTGTAATCTTCGGTGTTTACTTCTATGGCGTTTTTGTCTATTTGTAAATTCCAACCTTCAATTGGCCCCAATTTCGGACTCAAGCCAAATAACGGAATTAAATGTTCGGTTTCAATAATGCTTAATTCGCCTGCTTTGTTTTGAACTTCGATACTGTGTAAATTCTCGTTGCCTAAAGCTTTAGTAAGATTGCTATTTAAAAGGAGATTAATTTTTTTGTCTTCAGCTAGTTTCATCACTTTACTAACCGAATCTGGTGCGCCACGAAAAGATTCGCTACGGTGAATTAAGGTAAGTTCTTTTACAATGGGTTGCAAATGAATGGCCCAATCTAAAGCGCTATCTCCACCACCGGCAAGCACTACTTTTTTATCTCTAAATTTTTCAGGATCCAGCACCATGTAGGCAACGCCTTTTCCGTTTTCAAAATTTTCTAAGCCTTGTGTATCGGGCTTACGAGGCTCAAAGCAACCTAAACCACCTGCAATAACAACTACTTTACTATGTATTTGTGTGCCCATATTAGTGGTTAATACAAAATCGCCTTCACCACGTTTATCAAGACTTTCAACTCGTTCGCCAAACGTATAAGATGGATGAAAAGGTTCGGCTTGTTTTAATAAATTATCAACTAACTCTTGCGCCAAAACGGTAGGAAAACCAGGTATATCATAAATTGGCTTTTTAGGATAAATTTCAGAAAGCTGTCCGCCTGCCTGTGGTAAATAATCAATTAAATGGCAACGCATTTTAAGTAATCCGGCTTCAAAAATGGCAAATAAACCAACCGGACCAGCACCTATAATAGCAATATCTGTAGAAATCATTTTTAAAATTTAGGCTGCAAAGG
>JBDTJJ010000123.1:0-9082 GCA_039935895.1 Bacteroidia bacterium
TACGTTGATATTTGCAACATTGTTACCGGCGATGTAAGTGCCGAAGTTATTGCAACAGATTTTGACGGTATGGTTGCCGAAGGCGAAGCTCTTGCTGCTTTACACGAACGTATTGTAGTTAAAATACCAATGATAAAAGAAGGCGTTAAAGCCATTAAATATTTTACCGATAAAGGCATTAAAACAAATTGTACGTTAGTTTTTTCTGCGGGGCAGGCCTTGTTAGCGGCTAAAGCTGGTGCAACATATGTTTCTCCGTTTATTGGAAGATTGGATGATGTTAGTACAGATGGCTTGGCATTGATAGATGATATTCGTTTAATTTATGATAACTACGGCTATGAAACACAAATTTTGGCCGCAAGTGTGCGTCACCCAATGCACATTATAGAGTGCGCTAAATTAGGAGCAGATGTGGCTACTTGTCCGTTAAGTGTAATTGCTTCTTTACTAAATCACCCATTAACTACTAGTGGTTTAGCACAGTTTTTAGCGGATGCTAAGAAATAGTTTTTTGCTTAAAAACAATCTACTTTTATAAAAATCTCTCTCTTTTTACAAGAGGGAGATTTTTTTTGAATAAAATTCTTATATTTAGTCATCTTTCAAATAATAAATTATGAAAAAAATAGTTCTCGCAATCATTGTCATTGCTTTTTCGTTTCAACTAAAAGCGCAAGACACCGTTAAAGTTAAAACCAATTTAACACCCGAACAAGAAGCTGAAACCATTTACAACACGGCTTTAGAAATGATGGGCAAAAAAGAATACGCAGGCGCTATTGATAATTTTTCAAAAGCCATTACGTTAAATCCATTGTTTGATAAAGCATTTTTAAACCGAGGTTTTGCTAAATATGAAAACAAAAATAATGATGATGCGATAACCGATTTTAATACTTCAAACAGCATGAAGCCCTCTGCTGACGCGTATTTTGGAAAAGCACAATGTTTTTATGCAATGAATAAAAAAGATTCCTGTGCGCAAAACTTAGTCAAAGCAACTATATTGGATGATAAATATGCAAAGGCTTATTATTTACAAGGGCAATTAAATTTTGAAAATAAACAATATAAAGAAGCGATTGAATCTTATAATAGAGCCATTGTTGCCAAACCTGATTATGGGTATGCTTATAATGATAGGGCCTCTGCAAAAAAACAAATGGGTGATGAAGCTGGCGCTATTGCCGATTATGAAAAAGCTGTAGCTAACGATAATAAATTATTTTTTGCCTATAACAATTTAGGTTCAGCTAAAAGAAGCAAAGGAGATAATGATGGCGCCATTGCTGCGTACAATAAGGCCATTGCTTTAAAACCCGATTATTATATGGCCTTAAACAACAGGGGAAGCGCTAAGTTGAACAAAAAAGAATTTGCATCCGCTATTTCAGATTTTGAAGCAGCCCTAAAAATTAAACCCGATTATGTTTTAGCAATGAATAATATGGCATCAGCCTACATAAAAAAGCAAGATTATAAAGCTGCTGAAGAGTGGTGTACCAAAGCTCTTTTTTTAGATGAAAAAGCAGGCGCGTGTTATCTAAACAGAGGCATTGCCAAACAAATGCTTAAAGATGAAGCAGGTGCTTGTGCCGATTGGAAAAAGGCCGCCGAGCTTGGTATGGAAATTGGAAAAAGTTACTCAAGCGGACTTTGCGATTAAATAATAAAAACCTCTTAACTAATAACTATTTGCTATTAACTAAATATATTATGAAATCAACTAAAATAATTTTTGCTATCGTTTTTTCATTAATGATAAATGGCTTACTAAAAGCGCAAAGCATCCCGTTTGATAAAGAGCATTTCCCAGGACAAAAAGATCAAATGAAAGAAGCCCGAAGAAATTTTGAAGATGGCAAAGATGCTTTCGACTTAGGGAAAAAAGAATATGATTTCTTTTTAGAACAATATGTGGCTATTCATAAATTTATGCCGGTTAGCCGTCGTAGTTATTTAAACGCCGGCGATATTTATTTTCATCAGGCTAAACCACTTTTATTGCAAGCGCAAGGGTTTAATCCCAACAACGATAAAGTAAATTACATGCTTGGTTTTATGAGTTTTGTTTCAGACCCTCGTTCAGAAACTGCTATTAAATACTTAGAAGCTGCTTATAAGTTAGATCCTACAGCTAATGAACCTGATGATACGTACGCTTTAGCTTGGGCTTATCAATTAAATTTAAAATGGGATGAAGCCATTAAATACTATGAAATTACGTTAACGTACTTAAATCAAAAGGCAAAAGATAACATTCCATACATTGAAGATGTTATCAAAAAAATAGCAGAATGTAAAAGCGGAAAAATTTTAGTAGCAAGTCCTGTTCGTACTTTTATAGATAATTTAGGCTCTAACATAAATAGCAAATATCCTGATTACAGCGCCTTTATTACCGCAGATGAATCTTTTGTTGTATTTACTTCTTGTAGAGATAATACAACGGGTGGTAAAATGGATCCAGATAACGGTGGTTATTATGAAGATTTGTATTCTTCAAACAAAAAAAATGGTGTTTGGGATATTGCACAAAACATGGGCCCAACTATTAACAGCGAAGAGCATGATGCTACAGCAGGCTTATCATCAGATGGAACTACGATGTTTATTTATAAGTTTAAAGAAAAAGATGGGGGCGATTTATATGTGAGTCATTTAAACGGAAGTGTATGGTCTAAGCCCGAACACTTAAGTAAAAGTGTAAACTCTAAAGCGCACGAAACTTCGGTGAGTGTGTCTTACGATGGCAAACAACTTTATTTTATTAGTAATAGAGATGGTGGTATTGGCGATGGCGATATTTATTTTTGCAACTTAGATGCTAAGGGCGAGTGGGCTCCGGCACAAAATGTAGGGCCGTCTTTAAACACAAAATACCCTGAAGAAGGTGTGTTTATGCATCCTGATGGAAAAACAATTTATTTTAGTTCGCAAGGGTATAACACCATGGGTGGCTACGATATTTTTAAATCAGTTTATGAAAATGGAAAATGGAGCGCACCCGAAAATTTAGGTTACCCAATTAATGGCCCAGAAGATGATGTGTTTTTTGTAATTAGCGGAAGCGGATACCATGGTTATTTTGCATCAGCTAAACAAGGCGGATATGGCAAAACAGATATTTATAGAATTACTTTTTTAGGCCCCGAAAAACAACCTTTGTTAATGAATGAAGATAATTTATTAGCTAGTGTTGCAGCACCTGTAAGCGATTTTAAAGCCGAAAAAATTGTAAGCAAAGGCCCAAAAATGACGATGCTAAAAGGTGTTATAACTGATGAACAAACCAAACAACCTTTAGAAGCACAGATAGAATTAATTGATAATACAAAGAACGAAATAATTGCTACGTTTAAATCAAATAGTACAACGGGTAAATATTTAGTATCGCTTCCTTCGGGAAAAAACTATGGTATTGCGGTTAAAAAAGATGGGTATTTATTCCATTCAGAAAACTTTGATTTGCCTGCGACTGCCGATTTCCAAGAGGTAGAAAAAAACATAGAGCTTAAGAAAATTGATATTGGTAAAACAATTGTTTTGCGTAACATCTTTTTTGATTTTGATAAAGCAACCATTCGCCCCGAATCAGCTAATGAGTTAGATAGATTGATAAAACTACTAACTGATAATCCTACTTTGCGTATTGAGTTAGGTAGTCATACAGATAGTAAAGGAAGCGATGATTATAACATGAAATTATCGCAGCAACGTTCTCAATCTGTTGTAAATTATTTAATTGGGAAAGGTATAGCTACATCTCGTTTAGAAGCAAAAGGCTATGGCGAAACTGTACCAATTGCTACTAATGATACCGATGCAGGCCGACAAGAAAACCGCAGAACGGAGTTTAAAATTTTAAGTAAGTAATGTTAACTTGCGTTAGGGATGGAACGAAAATTCTTTTATGTAATCATAAAAGATTGAAGTGAGAGCCCGACGGTTGTAATCAACTGAAACGCCCAAAAACATTAAAAACTTTTCTTCTGAATTTTTTTCTGAATAGTGGGCACTTCAATTAAAGCTGCCGAACCATACCAAGGATGAAGTTCCATAATTAAAACGCCTGCTTTTACGGCTGGGTCGGTATTGGCAAGTGCCTGAGCTTCTTCAACAGTTTGTACATTAAAAATAAAAATGCCTTCTAGTTCTGTTTCATCCATAAACGGACCAGCCAAAACTAATTTACCTTGTGCAGCAAGATGTTTTATATTGTTTAAATGAGCCGCTTGAATTTTATTTGAAGAATCTTTAGATAACGATTTGTTTGGACCTGTTTTTAAAAAACACATTACATATTTACGCATTCCGTAATCATCTGCTTTTAGTTTTTTTGCCAAAGTAGAATCGTATATAGAGTGCGGCTTGCGTGGCGGATATTTTTTTTGCGCAAAAGAAATAAAACTAATCAGTACTAAAAATGCGGTGAGAATTAATTTCATGGTGTAATTTTTTTAAAGTTGGTGAGAAAAATCAATATTGCAAAAAGTGTTTTCTACCTTATATAAAGATTTATATATTTAATAAATTTTTAAGTCATGACAGATAAACAAAACAACCTTATTATTTCTGCGGCAATTGGAGCATCAACGGCGCTTCCATTAACCGGGTTTATATATGGAATGATTGTTTGCCAGGGTTGTAACATGGGTATAGAGGGCTTTTTAGGAAGAATATTTGTTGGCATTGTAGAAATGTTTTTAACTATTATTACTTTAGGGTGCCCAGTGGATAATGAAGGTGGAACATCAAGCACAAATTTACGCGGCTATGTTTTAATTTGTTTTGTGGTAGTTGCCGGCATTACGTATTTGATAAGATCTCGCAAAACAAATAAAACTACTCAGTAATAAATGAGGTTGAAATTAATTTCATAGGCAATTTAATTTTAAATAAACGTAATCAGTTTATTACTTATCGGGTTGTATTATAATTTTTTGAAACCGACTTGTTTCCATGCCTTGAATTTCTAATATATATATACCTGGGTCTTGCAATAATTTTATTTCTTGCTCAACAGATAAAACAATTCCCTCCTGTAATAACTGACCATTTATACTACGGATAAAATACTGTGAACCAATAGGATTAGATTCGGAAGAAAATTTAATAGTACAAGTACCTGAGGTTGGATTAGGAAAAACAGTAGCATTGTTTTTTTCCTTGTTTTTGTTTATAAAAATTATTTTAAGATGTAAGGTGGAGGCATCTTTATGGTGCGCCGTTAAACGATAGTAGGTTAAACCTGTTGTTGGTTTTTTGTCTGTAATATTATACATAGAAAGATTATTTTTATTTCCTGCATTTACATCTACTTCAGAAAGTATTTCAAAGTCAACGCCATCTATACTTCTTTCAATCATATATTTTTTAATTTTATTTTCATCAGCCATTACCCATTTTAGATTTGTTCCTTGTTTGGTATATTCAGCAGTAAAATCAAGTAATGTAACAGGTAAAACTATATTGCATCCATTATCTGCGCCAGTCTTCATTTCAATGTAAAAATCTGACTTAGCAGCAGATTGCCCGTCAATTAGTAAAAAATAGTTTGTGCCAGCTGTCAATCCTGTTAGTTGATACTCGTGGTTAAATTTTATTCCGCTGCTATAACAAAGCCTATAATACTTTGTACTACTTGTGGGGTTACCAGATGAGTTACAACTGCCGTTGCCGTTTAATAGCATAAACATACCTGTTGCAGAATTATCATTGGGGCATGCTTGCAAAGCATATGTTGGAGCGGGGCAACCACTTCCTGCCATTGTAAAAACAACACTTTCTTGTATGTTTGCTAGGCCAGAAATTGAAAAATCAGCTGTTGTGCCGGAAGCCGTAAAATAAAACCACGCAGAATTGTCTTTTTGACCATTCCATGTACAAGTACCCAAAGTTAAAGCCGGATCTGTTGCAGTGCCGGTGGCATAAGTTGAGCCATTGTTATTGGTTCCAATAAAAATGTCGTCGGTTTGCATACATTGCGCTGTTGTACAATTATCGTTTACATTTGAAGAGCTTATATCTGTTACTGTAAAAGGAGGGCCAAAAATTAAATCTACTTGATTGAATTTTACCTCTGAGCCAGAAACATTTTCAATCATTTCAAATTTCCAGTTTCCGTTTACGCTTCCGGTTGTATTAAAGTTAGCAAAACTTCCTGCGGTTTCTACTCTGTAATATCCCCAATAAAAAGGTTCTCCTAAATAAGAATTAGTGTAATCTGCTAATCTTAATAGTTTTGCATGATCTCTTAGATGGACATTTTGATATTTCATATCAAATGCTCCGTTATAAAAATAATTTGTGCTAAAAAGAGTTACTGCGGTTCCCGTTGCATCCTTAACTCTTGCTTGATAGGATGACATATCAGCATTATTGGTTCCATCACCAAAATAAACATTTACTTGTCTTAAAACCATACCTGAAGTAGGTACACCTGAAACTACTATTGTTTTGCTCAGGGCTGTACCAAAAGCATTTGAAGTATTATAAGAACCGCGCGTACTTATTGTAGAATTTGAAAACGTATATGTTTGCGCATTAAAAATTAACGCATTTAAAAAAGCAAGAAAAAATATTAATGTGTTTTTCATGTACACAAAGTACAATTTTTCAAACAATTAACAAAATTTGGCTAAAATTTTTTACAATCCCAAAAGAACCTCTTCCGGATTTTTTCCGCCAAATAAAATACGTGTCGGGTTTTCTAACATTTCTTTTACTTTAACTAAAAAACCAACACTTTCGCGTCCGTCAATAATGCGGTGATCGTAACTTAAAGCTACATACATCATTGGGCGTATTTCTACTTTTCCGTTAATAGCCATCGGGCGATCAACCACATTGTGCATACCTAAGATGGCGCTTTGCGGAGGATTGATAATTGGGGTACTCATCATAGAACCAAATACACCGCCGTTGGTAATAGTAAATGTCCCACCATTCATTTCATCGATAGTTAATTTACCATCGCGAGCTTTAATAGCAACTTCTTTAATGCCTGCTTCAATTTGCGCAAGACTCATTAGTTCTGCATTACGCAAAACCGGAACCATTAAACCTTTTGGCGCGCTAACCGCAATACCAATATCACAATATTTATTGTACACTAATTCTTCGCCATCAATCATTCCGTTAACTGCAGGGAAATGATACAAGGCCTCGCAAACCGCTTTGGTAAAGAAGCTCATAAAGCCAATGTTAGTGCCGTAAACTTCTTTAAACTTATCTTTATATTTTGCACGAATAGCGTAAATGCCACTCATATCAATTTCATTAAATGTGGTAAGCATGGCCGTTTCGTTTTTAACGGCCACTAAACGTTTAGCAACTGTTTTACGAAGTGCCGACATTTTCTGACGGTCTTTATCTCTGCCGCCTTTCCATGAGTTCGATAAAACTTCTTGTACGTTTGGTATTCCGTTAGATAGCGCAGCCATTACATCTTGTTTGGTAATGCGGCCATCTTTGCCCGAACCATTTACCTGAGATGATTTAACGCCACTCTCGTTCATTATTTTGGCGGCAGCAACACTTGGTGTGCCACTTGCGTATGTTGTTGCATCAGACTTCTCGACGGAGCCTGTACTGAGCGAAGACGAAGTGCTCGAAGTAACAGCAGCTTTTTCTTCTTTTTTAGGTTCCGCTTTCGCTTCAACCTTAACCTCTGTCTTAGCCTTAACTTCCGGTTTAAATGAATTATCTATCTTAACAACTATCTGTCCGACTTTTACGGTGTCGCCTTCAGCAGCCAAAATTTCAATTTTACCACTGTCTTCTGCGTTAAGCGTTAAGGTTGCTTTATCAGAATCAATCTCAGCAAGCGCCTCGTCTTTTTCAACGATGTCGCCAGTTTGTTTTAACCACTTTGCAATAGTTACTTCTGTAATTGATTCTCCTGGACTTGGTACTTTTAATTCTACAATTGCCATAAATTTTATTTTCGTTTAAGTTTATTAGTAACTGTTGTTTCGCTTCTTTTGTAATGTGCGATAGCCAAAACAACTATTTTATTTTCTTCAACAATGTAATACAGATTATACGGAAATCTATACAAAACTGTTTTTCTTACATTTTCAAAAACCAATTCAAACAACAATGGGTTTCTTTTAATTACTTCAAGTTCTTTTTCTAAACACAAAATAAACTCATCATCCAAGCCTCCTCTAATCGAACTGTACCAAGAAGCAATTTGATTGAAATCGCTTTCTGCCCAATCAGAAAAAACTATTTTGAAACTCATTTTTTCTTCAAATAATTTTTCTTTACTTCTTCCCAAGGTTTAACTTTAGAAGGATTTTTTTTATATGCTACTACTCTTTCTTTTACTAAATTTAATTGTTCTGCATCAATAGGAATTGATTTACTTTCTTCGGCAATGTTATCCCAAATGGCTTCAACCAAAAGTATTTTTTCGGCAGTAGATCTGCTTAAAATATCTTGCATGCTTTTATCCTGAATCTTGCCCATTATTTTTTTACTTAACTAAAACTTTAGAAAATATTTTGCTCATGATCTCTTCGTTTTCAGCTGCGTTACGTTTAGAGAAACCTGTTGCAGGGCTTGCCGCTTCGTCTCTGCCGATGTAGGCTATGTCAGTTTTTTTCATGGTGTGTTCTATAAATCTCCATGCACCTGCGTTTTCAGGCTCTTCTTGTATCCACAAATAGTTTGTTGCTTTATTATATTTTTTAATAATAGCATCTACTTGTTTTTGTGGGAACGGATATAATTGTTCAATACGCACAAAAGCAATATCATTTGCACCTTCTTTTTCGCGGCGTTCAATTAAATCGTAATAAACTTTACCGGTACAAAATGCCAAACGTTTTACATTTTTTACATCTGCATTGGTATCATCTAAAATTTCTTGAAAAGATTTAGAAGTAAAATCTTTTATCGTACTAACACAAGTTGGGTAACGCAATAATTTTTTTGGTGTGAAACAAACTAATGGTTTACGGAAATCTCTTTTTAACTGGCGACGAATAATGTGAAACTGTTGCGCAGGCGTTGTTGTGTTTACAATTTGCATGTTGTTTTTTGCACACATTTGTAAAAAACGTTCCATACG
>JBDTJJ010000124.1:0-5573 GCA_039935895.1 Bacteroidia bacterium
TAAATTAAATACGTAACTTTACCCTCCTTAAAAAAAAGGTGGTACAATTTTTTAAGTAAAGTTTGATAAGAGATTAAGAAATGAATAATACTGTTTATATAAATAAAATTGCCAAGTTTTTACCCGGAAATCCAGTGGGTAACGACGAAATGGAAGAATATTTGGGATTTGTTGATGGAAGAAGATCTAAAGCTAAAGCTGTCATTTTAAGAAACAACAAAATTACAAACCGATATTATTCTAAAACAAAAGAAGGCGTAAGTACGCATACTAATGCCCAACTGACTGTTGAAGCTATTAAAGGATTATGCACGGATGGTTTTAAACTTGAAGATATTGAATTATTGACCAGCGGCACTACATCTCCCGATCAACTTTTACCTGCACATGGCGTTATGGTGCACGGTTTACTAAAAACAAAACCTATTGAAGCCATCTCATTTTCGGGCTCTTGCTGCTCTGGTATGAATGCTTTGAAGTATGCCTACATGTCAATCATTACAGGCAATACAAACAACGCAGTTACAACAGGTTCAGAGAAATTATCTACTTGGATGTCGGCACAAAACTTTGAAGAAGAAGCACAAAAATTAAAAGAAGTAGAAGCCAAACCCATTCTTGCTTTTGAAAAAGATTTTTTACGCTGGATGCTTTCCGACGGTGCCGCAGCTGCTTTACTAAGCAATAAGCCAAATCCAAATGGTATCTCTTTAAAAATTGAGTGGATAGAAATTTGCTCTTTTGCAAACGAAGTTGATGCCTGTATGTATGTTGGCGCCGAAAAAGATGCCGAAGGAAACTTACATGGCTGGAGCGAATACAAACCGAAAGAATGGCTAGAAAAATCCATCTTCGCTATGAAGCAAGATGCGCGTATGCTTGATAAATATATTGCGCAATTGGGTACTAAAAAATATGTTGAGTTGTTTAAAAAACATAATGTAGATCCACATAGTATCGATTGGTTTTTACCACATATTTCTTCTGAATATTTTAGAAGTAAAGTAGATGATGAAATGAAAAAATACGGCGTTCAATTACCACAAGAAAAATGGTTTGTAAACCTTACTAAAGTGGGTAACATGGGTTCTGCATCTATATTTATTGCTTTAGAAGAATTAATGAATAGCGGTAAATTGCAAAAAGGACAAAAAATTGCGCTTACCGTACCCGAAAGTGCACGTTTCTCTTATGCAAACGCATTGCTTACGGTTGTTTAGGTAGCTGAAATAAACCTACATTTACTATTAAACTCGCTTGATTTTTACTGTTAAATACCTACATTTAAAACGTGAAAAAAATTTATCTCTTTGTAATTGTAATTCTCTTCGGAATAACGAAACTTGGTTTTAGTCAGAAATTAGATTCTTTATGGCAGGTTTATGACAATAAGACTCTGCAGGATACTGTCCGATTAAAAACTCTTCAGATAATAGCAGAGAGATATAAAAACAACAACCCTGATACGGCTATTATTCTATCCGAAAATATTATAAAGCTTGCCGCTAAAACCGATGTTAAAAAAACTAAATTATTTACCAGTATTGCGTTTAATCTTATAGGTAGGTGCTACATAAATAAAGGTGATTATACCCAAGCATCTGAATACATTTTAAAGGCGCTGGAAATATGTAAAGAAATTGAAAATAAAAGTGGTATAGGATATTGCTACACTAATATGGCAAACATCTATGGTATTCAATCTAATTATCCAAAAGCATTAGAGTTTTCGTTAAAAGCTCTGCAACTTTTAGAAGAAATAGGTGATAAAAATGGTGCGGCAAACTGCTATAACAATATTGGAAATATATATGCAGATCAGTTTAATTATGATAAAGCGCTTACATACTATCTAAAAGCTTTACATGTACGCGAAAATATTTCAAATAAAAAAGGCATAGCAAGCAGTTACGCTAATCTTGGTTCATTATACATAAACATGGCTGCGGCCGGTAGTAATAAAATGACGTATCATAAGGCTTTGGATTATTTTTTAAGAGCTATCGTTTTAAAAGAAGAAATTGGAGATAAGCAGGGCATCGGCAATTGTTATGGAAACATTGGTAGTATTTATCTTGCCACATCAGACTACAAAAAAGCACTTGAATATTTTTCTAAATCATTAAGCATACGACAACAAATTGGCGACAACCAAGGCATAAATTCTTGCTATATAAGTTTTAGTGATTTGTATAATAAATATGAAGATTATAAAAAATCAATTTTGTATTGCGATTCTACTTTAACCATCGCAAAAGAAATTGGCAATATTGCTAATGAACGATTAGCTTATCAAAACTTAGCCGAAGCCAATAATAAATTAGGCAATTACAAACAAGCTTATGAAAACGAAGTGCTTTTTAAACAATTAACCGATAGCATTTTTAATACCGATAACAGCAAACAATTAGGTGATTTAAAAACACAGTTTGAAGTAGATAAAAAAGAAGCAGAACTTAAAGTTAAAGCAGAAGCAGAAAAGGCTATTAATAACGAAGAAAAAAAACGACAACAGTTTACTATTTACGCTGTGGCTGGCGTTTTATTAATTGTATTTATATTTTCTGTTTTCTTGTTTAGAAGATTTAAAATAACTCAAAAGCAAAAACATATTATTGGTTTGCAAAAAGATGAAGTATTACGACAAAAACACATTGTTGAAGAACATCAAAGAGAAATTATTGATAGTATTACTTATGCAAAAAGATTGCAACAAGCTATTCTTCCATCAAACGATGAAATAAAAAAATACTTACCCGATACTTTTATTTATTACAAACCAAAAGATATTGTTGCCGGAGATTTTTATTGGATGGAGCATTTAGACAATCTTACATTTATGGCTGCCGCAGATAGTACGGGTCATGGTGTGCCTGGCGCAATGGTTAGTGTAGTTTGCAGCAACGCATTAAATCGTGCATTAAAAGAATTTGGTTTGCGCGATACCGGAAAAATTTTAGATAAAACTCGCGAACTTGTTTTAGAAACCTTTGAAAAAAGTGGTGAAAACATTAAAGATGGAATGGATATATCGTTAATACGAATTGAAACATCAACATTAAATCTGCAATGGAGCGGTGCCAACAATGCACTATTATATATTGCTAATAACGAATTGACAGAAGTTAAAGCCGATAAACAACCCATTGGTCAGACAGATAACCCAAAGCCTTTTACCACACATATACTTCAATTAGAAAGGGGAGATATTATTTATTTAATGACAGATGGTTACCCCGATCAGTTTGGTGGCGATAAAGGCAAAAAGTATAAATATAAACAACTTGAAGTTAATCTTTTAACTAATAGCCATAAGTCTTTAATAGAACAAAAGGATTTACTCGCGCGTTCATTTGAAACATGGAAGGGTAATTTAGAACAGGTTGATGATGTAACTATAATTGGTATTAAGTTGTGAGTTTAGCCTTAGAAATAAATAACCTCAATTTTAAATATTCAGAACAAACCAAAAACTGTTTGGAGAATCTTTCGTTACAAGTGAAAGAAGGTGAGCGCTTTGGTTTATTCGGGCCAAACGGTGCAGGCAAAACAACCTTAATGCATTTAATAACAGGTTTGGTTTCTTTTAAAGAAGGCAGTATTAAATTAGTTGGCAACGAACTAAAACAAAAAAACAAAACTATCAATAATTTGTTTGGTTTTGTTCCGCAGGATTTTTCTTTTTATCAAGAGTTAAGTCCGGTAGAAAACTTAAACTTTTTTGGTGCTTGGTGCGGTTTATCTAAAACAGAAATTAAAACACGCAGCGAAGAATTATTAGAAACGCTAAACTTAACAGATGTAAGAAATAAACCTGTTGCAAAATTTTCGGGTGGAATGAAACGCCGCGTAAACCTTGCTATTGGCGTTATAAACAAACCTGCTGTTTTATTTTTAGATGAGCCAACGGTTGGTGTTGATATACAAACCCGCCATGCCATTATAGATTATTTAAAGGAATTAAATAAAAACGGGACAACACTTTTTTATACCTCACATCAATTACACGAAGCAGAAAGTTTGTGTACTAAAATTGCTTTAATGGATGAAGGCAAATTAATTGCTTGCGATACTTTACCTAATTTATTAGCGCAACATAAAGCTGCCAGCTTAGAAGAACTTTTTTTAACCTTAACAGGCAAAGCCTACAGAGATAGCGATGTTTAAACTTTGGGCTACTATAGTAAAAGATGTAAAAATCTTAACTCGCGATAAGGTTGGCTTAACGCTTATGTTTGCTATGCCTGTAGTGTTGGCGTTGGTTATTACTAGTCTGCAAGTTGGTACGTTCGAGTTAGTAAACGACAATAAAATCCCTTTATTAATTTGCAATAAAGATACCGGAGTTGCCAGCAAACAACTTATACAAGCCTTAGATAAAGCTGGCAGATTTAATTTACAAACTACCGTTGATAATTTAGATGCCAAGCAAATTGGTGTTAAAATGAATGAACAAAATGCTTTAGTAGCCATTGTTATTCCAACCAATTTTTCAGAAAAAATAAAAGCCAAAGCAACTGATGTAAGTGGCAAAGCTTTAAATGATTTTGGTGTGAAAGAAAAATCAAATTCGACATCCTCAACTAATTTATATGCTATTACGTTTTATTATCACCCTGTTTTGCAATCATCCTACCGACAATCTATACAAGGTGGTTTGCGTGCCGCGCTTCAGTTGGTTGAAAGCAAACAAATTTTACAAACTTTATATTTTTCTTTAAACGAAAAGCCTTTGCCTAAAAGCTTGGAAGATGAAATTGTAACCAATCAAATTAGAATAGATGAAGTGCCGGTTTCTAAAGATGGCAGCAGCGCTATACCAAATGCTACGCAACATAACATCCCCGCATGGACAATCTTTGCCATGTTTTTTATTGTTACTTCTTTAGGTAGTAATCTTGTAAAAGAAAAATTGAGTGGTAGTTTTGTCCGTTTAAAAACATTACCTACCAATTATATGGTGGCTTTGCTTTCTAAACAAATAACGTATTTAGGTGTTTGCTTAGCGCAGGTAGTAGTTATTTTTTCTTTAGGTGTTTGGTTGTTTCCGGTAATTGGTTTACCCGCCTTAAATATTCCGCACAGTATTGTTGCGTTAATTATTGTATCAATAGCCTGTGCTTGGTGCGCCGTTAGTTATGCGCAATGCGTAGGTGTTTTTGCTCAAACGCAAGAACAGGCAAATGGTTTTGGTTCGGTATCTATTGTTTTGTTGGCAGCTATTGGAGGCATATTAGTACCCAGTTTTGCTATGCCACATTCGTTTCAATTCTTATTAAATATATCGCCCATGCATTGGTGCCTGCAAGCCTATTATAACATCTTTTTAGAGGGTGCACAGGTAAACGATGTACTAAAAAATATCATTCCAATCATACTTATTAGCATTTTTTTACAAATAATATCTCTTGGGCAATTGAAAAATAAAAACTTACTTTGAAATATAAATACACTATGGAAACAGCTGCATTAAAACTACAACTAAAAGAACACATCATTAAGTTTTTAAATTTAACTACGGTTAAGCCTGAAGATATTAAAGATGATCAACCTTTGTTTGGCGAAGGTTTAGG
>JBDTJJ010000125.1:0-6704 GCA_039935895.1 Bacteroidia bacterium
CCGTAACTGTTTTTTCGCAGGCAAAACCCAAAGGAAAATGGGAGCCTGAAGACGCTGCCGAACATTTTAAAAACCAAAATTATGTATTGGCTTTGCCGATGTATAAAGAACTTGTTAGGCGCGAGCCCGATGATTTAGATTATAATTATCGTTTGGCTTGTTGCTATATGCGTACTAGTATTGATAAAAAAGCTGCCCTACCATATTTAGAAAAAGTAGTTAAAAACCCAAAATGCCCTTTAGATAGTTGGTTTTTGTTGGGAAAAGCATATCATCTGTCCAACAAATTTCCGGAAGCTATAAAGGCATATTCAAAATATAAAGAGCTTAGCGTTAAAAATAAAGAAGATGTTGATAAGGCAGATCATTGCATAGAACAATGCGGAAATGCGCAGGAGTTGATGAAACATCCCATAAATATTTCGTTTACAAATGCAGGTGCCGAAGTAAATTCAGAATATCCAGATTATTATCCTTGGATAACCTCTGATGAGCAAACCTTATTTTATACTTCTCGCCGTAAAGGTGGCCATACCACACAAGTTGAAGCGGATGGTTATTTTTCATCCGACGCATTTATGAGCAGCGTTTTAGATGGTAAGTGGGATAAAGCTAAAAACGTTGGTAATATGGTAAATACCAATCTAGATGAACAAATTGTGGGTATTAATCCTGATGGAAGTGAGTTGGTCGTTTATATAGATCATATAACAGAAGTAGAAGATTTATATACTACCCACAAAAAATTAAATGGTTATTCCAAGCTCGAAAAAATGAGCGAGAATGTAAATAATGTAAAAGAATATTCGGGTTCTATTTTTAATACCGACGATGGGCCAGTGCTTTATTTCGTTCGACAAGATAAAGCATCCTTAGGCGCAACTGATATTTACACCGCACGTATGCTACCAACCGGGCAGTGGGGCTTGCCGGTTAATATTGGCAATAAAATAAATACTAAGTATAGAGAAGATTTCCCTTGGTTGGCTGCTGACGGCAAAACACTTTATTTCTCGTCAGAAGGGCATAGTAGTATGGGTGGTTTTGATTTATTTAAATCGCTTTGGGATGATGATGCAAAAGAATGGAGCGAGCCAATAAATTTGGGTTATCCTTTAAACACAACGGATGATGAAAGACAAATTTCTATTCTGCCTGATAATCGTGCCGGTTACACAAGTGCTTTGCGACCGGGTGGTTTTGGCGATTTAGATATTTATCGTATAAAATTTGAAGGAAACGAACAGCACTTTAGTGTATATCGTGGTAAAGTTTTGCGCAGCGATTCTACTAAAACAGAAGATTTTGACGTGAATATTTCAGCTATCAACAAAAAAACAAATGATGAAATAACATTTGTCCCAAACAAAGCAAGCGGGAGGTATATTATGGCTTTATTACCCGGTACGTATAAAATTACCATTACAAGTGCTGGTTATACTGATTTTACTGAAAACATAGTGGTATTTGAGTTTGGTATAGCCAAGCCAGAAACACTTAAAAATTACGTACTTATAAAGAAGTAAGTAGAGCATTTGCTAAAGCAGTAAACTCTTCTTTGGTATTAGTTGCATGCAAGCAAATACGTAAGCGCTCTGAACCTATTTTTACGGTTGGACTTTTTATAGCACGTACATCAAAACCTTTTTCTATAAGTTGTTTAGACGCATTGATAACTTGTTGGTTTCCTCCAATTAAAAAGCAATGTATAGCACTATTACTGGTTATTTTATTTTGAAGCGTTGAAGTAAGTTGATTGAAAAGCGATATGTTTTCTTGTAAATTTTTTGTTTGATTAGTGTTTTGAAGCAATTGATAGGAAGCCATAATTAATGCGACGCTTGTAGCTGGCAATGCGGTAGTATATATAAACGGACGGGCAAAATTTACCAAGTAATTATACAAATCTGTACTACCAACAACTGCCGCGCCGTGTGCACCCATGGCTTTGCCAAAGGTGTAAATGCGGGCAAAACAATCTTGTTCTATACCCAATTTATGGCATAACCCCCTACCCTGCTCGCCATAAACACCAATAGCGTGCGCTTCATCAACAATTAAAAATGCATTTTGTTTTTTGCAGAGATCAGAAATTTCTTTTAGCAAAGCGCAATCTCCATCCATAGAAAAAACAGATTCGGTTACTACGTAAATGGTTGAAGCAGTTTTATTTTTTTCAATCAGTTCTAGTAAATGAGCAACATCGTTATGCTTAAATTTATAAGCGCTTGCAAAACTTAAACGCATACCATCAATGATTGAAGCGTGGCAAAGCTCATCATACAAAACAACATCGCCACGTTGCAAAACAGATGATAGAACGCCCACATTAGCATCGTAACCCGAATTAAATAACAAGGCTTTTTCTGCGTGATGGAAGTTGGCAATTTGTTTTTCGCAATCTTGATGAATGAGGCTGTTACCTGTTATTAAGCGCGAGCCAGTAGAACCTTGCGCGTTAATGTTATATTGTTTTATAAAAGAATCTTTTAGCTTTTTTAGTTCTTCGTTTTTAGAAAAACCTAAATAATCGTTGCTGCTAAAATCTATTAAGTTAGTAGCAGGCAAAGTAAGCGCACGAAAATTATTTTCGGATTTTCTTTTATCTAATAATGAAAGGAGTTTTTTAGGAAAGTCATTCATTACAAATAGTTTTTAAGGCTACAAATTTCACCAATTTGCACTAATCGTTTCGCTTATTAATTGGTGTTAATTTGTGTAATTAGTGGCTGTGTTCAACTGGCTGTTTCTTTTCAGAAAAAGCCGTTTTAGGTGTTAAGCCAAGTATATTAAACATATTCATGTCCTCGTTAAATGCAGGGTTTGGCGTAGTTAATAACTTATCTCCTGCAAAAATAGAACTTGCACCGGCCATAAAACAAAGCGCTTGTGCTTCCATGCTCATGCTCAATCTCCCTGCCGATAAACGCACAGCTGTATGAGGCATAACAATACGTGTAGTTGCAATCATGCGCACCATATCCCAAACAGGCACTTGTTCTTGTTTTTCAAGCGGAGTACCTTCTACAGGCACTAAACCATTAATAGGCACCGATTCTGGCTGAGGCGTTAAATTAGTCAACGTAAACAACATACCAATTCTGTCTTCATTGCTTTCGCCCATGCCAATAATGCCGCCAGAACAAACAGTCATACCTGCTTTACGTACATTTTTAATGGTATTTAAACGATCTTCGTAAGTACGCGTAGTAATAACATCGCCATAAAATTCTTCCGAAGTATCAATATTGTGGTTGTAGGCGTAAAGTCCGGCATCAGATAATTTTTTAGCTTGATCTTCTGTCAACATTCCCAGTGTACAACAAACTTCCATTTCTTTAGAATTGATGGTTTTCACCATCTCTAACACTTTATCAAAATCTTTATTATCACGCACTTCGCGCCAAGCAGCGCCTAAACACATACGAGATGCGCCAGCCGCTTTAGCTCTTGACGATGCTGTTTCAACCTCATCAATGCTCATTAATTTATGCACTTTTATATCGGTGTGGTAGCGTGCTGCTTGCGGACAATAAGCGCAATCTTCGCTGCAACCGCCTGTTTTTATAGATAATAACGAACTAATTTGCACCTCGCCTGCTTTATGAAACTGACGATGAACCGTAGCTGCTTCATAAACCAATTCAAGCAAGGGTTTGTTATAAACCTCTAATATTTCTGCTTTTGTCCAATTTTTCATCTCTCTGTTGTTTTTGGTAGCAACAAATGTAGCAAATCAAACTAAAAAATTCAATTGCTTTTGCCATAACTTTTAAGCTATAGCGCACCTTCTTAATTTATAAGCAATTTTAGTGGTTTATATGCGGTTTGCCATTATTAAAAACTTTTCAGCCACAAGCTTACTTCAACAAAAATATAAAAGGTGAAATTTATTTCTTAAAAATTATTCTCAGTACGATAAAGCTCCCACTCCCAAGCGGTTTTCATCATACTATCAATGTTGTGCAAACATTTCCAGCCAAAAGCATTTTGTACTTTGCTGCTATCAGAATAAACAGCAACAACATCTCCTGCACGGCGATTGCCCATAGTATAATTTAATTTTTTGCCTGATACTTTTTCAAATGCAGCAATGGCTTCTAAAACAGATACACCGTTTCCACTACCTAAATTAAATACCTCATAATTGCTTTTGTTTTTATGCTGAAATAAATAATCAAGCGCTAAAACGTGTGCTGTTGCAATGTCGGTAACATGTATATAATCTCTAATGCAAGTACCATCTCGCGTTGGATAATCTCCACCTAAAACAGTAAGCGTAGGGAATTTACCCGTAGCTGTACCCGTAATTAACGGCACTAAATTATTTGGTTTTCCCAAAGGCCACTCACCAATTTTACCCGATACATGTGCTCCAACCGGATTAAAATAACGTAGTGCAATAGCGTTGAAGGAAGTATGTTGTTTGCAAAAATCTTCCAACATAATTTCGCCAATTTGCTTGGTATAAGCATAAGGAGATTCTGCTTTTGGAACAATTGTGTTTTCATCAACCGGAAGTTTTTCTACATTTCCATAAACAGAACAAGAGGAAGAAAAAATTACATTTTGTACCTTGTGTTTCTCGCAAAGCGAAAGCAAATTGACTAACGAAGCAATGTTATTGTGGTAATATTTAAGCGGTTGTTCTACCGATTCGCCAACGGCTTTAAAGGCAGCAAAATGTATTACACCATCAATTTTATTTTCAGTAAAAATAGTATCAAAAGCTTTTTCATCACACAAATCAATATTATAGTTTTTAAACTTTTTACCTGTAATGTGTTCTATTTGCGTGTAGGCTTTTGGCGATGAATTAAAAAAGCCATCTACCGAAATTACGTTGTAATTATCATGAGCTAATAATTCAATAATGGTATGAGAGCCTATGTAGCCCGCGCCGCCTGTAACTAAAACAGTTTGTTTAGCCATTATTGGATGTTTTTTTGAAAAATATGGATGCCACAAACGAAGAAAAAATACCCATTACTAACATGCCAAATAATTTTGAGGTAGTGTCTTTAAAAGCAGATAAATCATCTACGCCGCCCTGAACCATGCTATCTATTTGGGCAGTTGTAAGCGTTTTACCTTTTTTAGCCGCTTCCTCTAAAATGCTTTTTGGAGCATTAGCGCGTATATACTCTGCAATGTATGCGCCTAATTCTTGTGAGAAAAAGATGTAATTAAACACGGATAAAATAAGAATAGAAACTACAGTAAACGATAAGCCCACTATTAGAGCAACTTTGCCTCCAATTTGTCCACCTCTGCTTCTTCGCTCTAAAAAAACCAAGGTTAAAATAAAAGGCGTTATTAGTAATAAAGATAATATGTGCGAGTACATACCGAGTTTAGTCATTTGTAAACCACTATTAAAAATAAATAGCTTAAATGCAATAACTAATACACTATATACAATGGCAAATAAAAACGATTTTTGTTTTAGCATCTTCTTAAAATTATCCGTTCATACTAACTAAAAATTCTTCGTTAGATTTTGTTCCTTTTATATGGCTACGTAAAAACTCCATCGCTTCAACCGGAGTCATATCACTAAGATGTTTACGAAGAACCCAAATACGCTGTAAGCTGTTTGCATCAATTAATAAATCATCTCTACGGGTAGAAGAAGCCGTTAAATCGATAGCAGGGTAAATACGTTTATTGGCAATTTTTCTATCTAATTGCATTTCCATATTTCCGGTTCCTTTAAACTCTTCAAAAATAACTTCATCCATTTTAGAACCTGTATCTATCAAAGCAGTTGCTAAAATAGTAAGCGATCCACCATTTTCTATTTTACGTGCAGCACCAAAAAAACGTTTTGGTTTATGTAAAGCACTTGCATCTACACCACCCGTTAACACCTTACCAGATGCGGGCGCTACGGTATTATAAGCTCGCGCTAAACGCGTAATACTATCTAATAAAATTACCACATCGTGTCCGCACTCAACCATACGTTTTGCTTTTTCAAGTACGGTGTTTGCAATACGCACGTGTTTTTCAGCAGGCTCATCAAAAGTAGATGATACCACTTCGGCTTTTACGCTACGAGCCATATCTGTAACCTCTTCGGGGCGTTCATCGATCAATAAAATAATTAAATATACTTCCGGATGGTTGTGTGCAATGGCATTGGCAACTTCTTTTAATAAAACGGTTTTACCTGTTTTTGGTTGCGCTACAATTAAACCACGCTGACCTTTACCAATTGGACAAAATAAATCCATCACACGCGATGAAAGTGTTTCTTGCGGGTGACCGGTTAATTTAAATTTTTCGTAAGGGAATAATGGCGTTAAGTAATCAAAAGGAACTCTATCTCTAACCCAAGATGGATCTCTACCATTTATTTGATCTACTTTTACTAAAGGGAAATATTTTTCGCCTTCTTTTGGCGGACGAACACTTCCTGTAACCGTATCGCCAGTTTTTATGCCAAATAATTTTATTTGCGATTGAGAAACATACACATCATCCGGAGAACTTAAATAATTATAATCGGCCGAACGTAAAAAACCATACCCATCAGGCATCGTTTCCAAAACACCTTCAACTACAATAATTCCGTCAAAATTATAAAGATCTTCTTTGCGTTGCTGCTGCTGCTGTGGCGTTGGCTGGTTTTGCGGAGGATTATTTTGTTGCTGATTATTGTTTTGATTTTGTTGTTGAGAATTTTGCTGAGGAGAATTGTT
>JBDTJJ010000126.1:0-4953 GCA_039935895.1 Bacteroidia bacterium
TTATGTCCAAATAAAATAACGTGTTTATAATTATCAGGGATAGAACTTATTATTTGATTTAAGTTTTTAATAGTGGCTTCGTAAATTTTTTGTTTGATAACTATGTTATCCGCATCAAACTTAAATGAATTGGCAAAAATAATAGCGGTTGAATAAGCTCGTATAGCCGGACTTGTTAGCCAGTAATCAGGTTTGTCTATTTTTTTTGCGATTTGTTTTGACATCACGCGCGCATCCATATAACCGCGTTCGTTTAACGGACGATATTCATCATTTAACGTATCGTTTTCCCAATCTGATTTTGCATGACGTACGATAGTAAGTGTTTTCATTAGTATGTAAAATTTGAATTACAAACATACAAAAAACAGCCTTTGCACGAGGAAATTTAGTGTTATATATTAATAAGAAAAGTGATGCGTTTGTTTTAAAAAAACGATAGGGTACCAATAAAAAATTAATCTATAGTTGCCATAACTTTTAACTCAATGGCAATAGGCGTTGGCAGGCAATTAATTTCTAAGGTAGTGCGGCAGGGCGGATTTTCTTTAAAGTATTCTGCCCAAATTTTATTGTATATAGGAAAGTCGTCTTTCATATTGGTTAAGAAAACAGTTACATCAACTATTTTATTCCAACTGCTTCCGGCATCTTCTAAAATATATTTTATGTTTCTAAACACGCTGTGGCATTGTGCTTCTATATCATAAGAAATGATGTTGTTATTTGAATCTAACTCAACACCTGGTATTTTTTTTGTACCACGTTCGCGCGGACCAACACCGCTTAAAAATAATAAATTACCAACGCGTTTTGCGTGTGGATATAAACCAACAGGCTCTGGTGCTTTTGATGATTCTATGCTTTTATCTGTACTCATATCTGTATTTTATATTTTTATTCCAACAATAGTTACATCATCAACCTGTTCAAGGTTTCCTCTCCACTCAGTAAATTTTTTATCCAATTGATTTTTTTGTTCCTCCATCGATAAATCACTTAGCAACAAAAGAGTTTCTTGTAGTTGTTTGTATTTGTATTTTTTGCCTTTTGTTCCTCCAAACTGATCTACATAGCCATCGGTAATTAAATAAACTATATCGTTTTTTTGTAGTTGAATAGTTTGCAGAGTAAAAGGGTGGGTATCTTTTGGCGATTTACCAACTGGCATTCTATCTGCCGGTAAAAAAATAAATTCTTTATTACGAATAATAAGGATAGCATTATTTGCGGCAGCATATTGCATGGTATTTTTCTCAAAGTCAAAACCGCATAAAACACAATCCATACCATCTTTTGTTTCCTCGTTTCCGTTAGGATTAAGCGCATGAATAATTTCTGAACGAATTGCATTTAAAGCTAAATCCGGTTGCGTAATTTTTTTCTGATTGACAATTTCGTTTAGTTTAGAAATATTAAGCAAGCTCATGAACGCACCCGGAACACCATGTCCGGTGCAATCTCCCAAACAAAAAATAAAATTGCTATTTGTTTTTGCTGCCCAATAAAAATCTCCGCTAACAATATCTTTCGGTTTGTAAAAAATAAAATATTGCGGTAAATTTTGTTTCAATAAGTTTTCTGAAGCGAGTAATGCGGTTTGAATTCTTTTTGCATAATGAATAGAGTCTAGCATTTCGTTACGTTGTTGCTCGATAATATTTTTTTGCTTTCTGTTTTCTTGTAAGCGCCTGTAAATGATAAAAACAAACACCACTAATATTAAAAAGAATAAAACTACTGCGGTAATAATTATTTTTTGATTTTGATCTTGTAGTTTTAGTTTTTCTATTTCATCCTGTTTTTTTTCTCGCTCATATTTATTTTGAAAATCAGAAGCCTGAGAAAAATTTTCGGCATTTAAAATAGAATCCTTTATAGTTCTATGTTTTACAAAGTATTCGTATGCAGTTTTATAGTCTTTTAATTCCGCCCCAATATCTGATTTTGACAAATACACAGCTGCAACATCATTTATACTACCTACCTGTTTTGCCAAAGTTAATGAAGAATCTAAATACTTATTTGCTTCATCGTTTTTAGTTTCATAACTCAATATCCGGGCCATTGCATTATAATAATACATTTTAGAGTCCATATCGCCCAGTTTTTCTATCAAAGGTTTAGATAGTAAAAGTTTTTGGCGGGCTAATTTAAAATCATATTTATCCGCATACGTAATCGACATGGCATGTAGCATAGTCACTATTTTATCGGTATCATGGTTAAGTACATCGTACGCATATGCTTTATTAAAAAAGATAAGTGCAGAATCTAAATAAGACTTATCAATGGCTGATTTTTGATATAGTAAATTACCCATATTACCATAGATGCCGCCTATCTTTTTTGTCATTTTTAAACGTATGCACAGGTCTAGTGCCTTCTGATAATAAGCAAGCGCAACTTTGCTTTGATTTTGCATGGCATAACAATTTCCCAAAGAAACATAACAAGCAATAAGTTTTTCTACGTAATTTATCTCCTCACATTTTTTTTGAGCAGCCGTAAGGTGTAGAATTGCATTTACAAAATCACTTTTATCGGTATATATTAAAGCAAGGCCATATTCAACATTTATTTGTATTTTTTTCGAAGCAAGTTGTTTGCTTTTTTCAAACGCTGCTTTACCACATAATAAAGCTGCTTCTAAATTATCTAAACGATATTGAGAAACTAGTTTGTTTAATTTTAAAACAGCTACTGAATCATCTCCGGTTGCGGCAATAACTTCTTTTAAAGAATCTATATTAATGCGTTGCGCTTGTAGCAAGTTTATGCCAAAGCAAAAAACTAGAAAGAAAATGAAACAATTTTTTTTACGCATTCTGTATAAATAGAATAGTAAATGTAAGAAATTTTTTAGCTAAAGAAACGAGATTATTTTACTTCTTCAAGTAAGGGAGAATTAAACATATCTTCAGGAGAAATCATCGGTTCATCGTAAGGAATTTTTGTGCCGTATCTTTTTTTCATAATGGCTTGTACTTCTTTAGATGATAAGTCAAAATCTTTCATCGGGCGCAATGCACCAATTTCTATTTTATAATTACGATTGTATAATTTCCAAACAAATTCGCTGCAATACCATTCGTTATCTTTCCAATCAAAATAAATATCGTAATGTTTATTTAAAAGACTTGTTGCCATGGCGCGCATTTGTGCATTGGTTTTATCAGTAAGAATAGTTTGGTTTTTTAATCGCTTAACTACGTATTTATTATCGGCACTATATTTTAAAAAATCTTTAAACGTACTTTTTGTAACAGGTTCAACAGCGTGATACACATAGACAACTCCATTTTCTATAAAGATTATACCAACGTGCGTGTATTTAGATTTGGTGGCTAACTGAATAGCCTTGCCTTGCCCACCGCTATTAGAAATAAAAATAATATCTCCCGTTTTAAGTTGAGATTCGTTTTGTGAAAATAATGAAACAGAAATAAAAAACGTTAGAATACATAAATAAACAAAACGTTTCATCTGGTAGTTTACTAAAACATTTTTAAAATCATATCAGGCATAAGACCTAATGCAATTGTAATAACAGTTAAAATACCAAGTAATAATGCGTGCGACATTTCAAATTCAACAGGCTCGTGCTTATCTGATTTTTTAAAGTACATAGCAATAATTACTTTAAAATAGTAGTATGCGCCAACACAAGATGTAAGTACCGCAATAACTAACAACCATTTATACGGACTAGCAATAAGCGTTGTAAAAATAAAATATTTGGCAAAGAAGCCTGCTGTTACTGGGATGCCAGCAAGTGATAGCATAGAAATTAATATGCCTAATGCAATCATTGGGTTACGTTTTGCTAAACCATTGAATGAATCATAGGTTTCATCGCCTTTCTTACTTACAATATACAAACCAGTAAAACTTGCAATAGATCCAACAGAATATGCTAACGTATAATATAAAATGGCACGCATAGAAAACTGTGCATTAAGAGCTAAAATACCCATTAACATAAATGCGGCATGACTAATACTAGAATATGCCAACATACGTTTTACGTTTGTCTGCGCGGCGGCTGTAACGTTTGAAATAATTAATGATAGCGCAATAATACCAGCTAACACCATGCCCCATGTATCTGAAATGCCTCCAAACCCAATTAAGAATAAACGCATAAACGCAGCAAAGGCAGCCGTTTTTACAATGGTGCTCATAAAAGCTGTTATAACAGTTGGAGAGCCTTCGTAAACATCGGGTGCCCAAAAATGAAATGGTGCGGCGCTTACTTTAAAACACATTGCCACTAACATCATAACAACACCTGCATACATAAACATTGGCATAGTGCCCGTATTTATTTTAGAACGAATAAGCATAATGTCAAACGTGCCAGTTGCGCCATAAATTAAAGCAATACCAAATAATAAAAATGCAGATGCAAAAGATCCCATAATTAAATACTTAAAGCCAGCTTCGTTAGATTTTACATCGTTCTTTTTACTGCCTGCAAGTACGTATAACGGAATAGATAAAATTTCTATGCCTAAAAATAAAGTCGTCATGTTGCTGTAAGCTGTAAGCATTAATCCGCCAGTAATGGCAAATAATACCAACGAAAAATGATCGGTTAACGAAGTTTCGTTATTAAAATATTCGTTTGCTAAAATAAACCAAAAGAATGCCGTTAATAAAATTACTCCGCTAAACGCAAGTGCTACGTTATCAAAACGAATCATGTTATTGAATTGATCAATAGACATGTTGTTGTTGAATTCCATATAATTAGCTACTAATGCAGCTAACACACCAATTAATACTATTGGATAAAGTGCGCGCTTGAATTTAAAAATCTCAGCCAGCATGGCTAAAACTCCTAATCCGCTTATAATAAAAAGTCCTTTCATATTATGTTTTATATTTTATGTTCTCGACTACGCTCGAACTGACAAAAATTTATTTCAAATTCATTAATAATGCTTTTAC
>JBDTJJ010000127.1:0-7551 GCA_039935895.1 Bacteroidia bacterium
GCTTCGGTATGGTCTATTAATTTTTGCTGATTTTTAACCAAACTTTCTTGTTGGTCTTGTCGCTCTTGACGAAGGATTAAATATTTACTATAATTGGCTTTGTAATCATACGTTCTTTTATTTACAATTTCGATGGTGCGATTGGTAACGTTATCTAAAAATTGTTTATCGTGGGAAATAAGAACCAACGCGCCGTAGTAGGTTTCCATAAACTCCTCTAACCATTGTATGGCTTCAATATCTAAGTGGTTGGTAGGCTCATCTAACAAAAGTACATCGGGTTTTTGCAACAAAAGTTTTGCCAACTCAATGCGCATGCGCCAGCCTCCGCTAAACTCATTGGTTAAACGATGAAAATCATTGCGGTCGAAACCCAATCCTTTTAAAATTTTTTCTATTTCCTCATCGCGGTTGTTAGCACCAATAATATCTAAGCGTGCAGAAATATCAGTCAAATCGGTAATTAATTGCGAGTAGCTATCGGTTTCGTAATCGGTACGAATTTCAAGATCTTTATTAATTTCAACCAATCTGGTTTGCAATTGCGTAATTTCGGCGTAAGCAGAAGCCGTTTCTTCAAACACAGTGCGACCATGCTGATGTATCATATCCTGAGGCAGGTACCCCAATTTAAAATCTTTAGGTTTAGAAATTTCTCCTTTGGTAGGCGATTGCTCTCCGGCAATTAATTTAAGCATGGTAGATTTACCCGCGCCGTTTTTGCCCGCCAAGCCCACGCGGTCTTTTCCGCTAATTAAAAAACTAACATTATCAAACAAAGATGTGCCTCCAAAGGCCACTGTTACTGAATTTACTGAAATCATTTATCACAAAAATTTAAGGCCGCAAAGATACTAGTTAATTAGCCCATTTAAAAATTAGAAAATTTGATTTAGTCTAAAATGTATGTTAAGTATTTTTTGGGCGTTCCGTTGATTACAACGGCGGGCTTTACGCTTCAAATCCTCGCCGCTCTGTCATTTCGAGCGAAGTCGAGAAATTTCTCTTCGGCTGTGGGTTTTCCGCTACAATCCCTAACGCATAGAAGTCTCCAAGTAAAAAACACAAAGTATCACAACGGAGCTAACTACATAGTACAACCTACATCATACATTCTCTACGTATATTGTATAGCATAATCAAATGTTTCGGCGCTGCTATTCATCATATCAAGTTCCCATCCTTCAGGATAAGGCGCTTCTAATAAAGAACCTTTTAATAAATGCGGATACATTTGATCGTACGTTTGTATTTGGTTTCCACTTACTCTTCTATAAATATGTGTGCGGTGTAATTTATGTGGATGATCTAATCCTGCGGCCGTCATTAATTCAACCGCAGCTTTAATCGTTTCGTGGTGGAAGTTAGCCACACGTGCCCGCTTATCGGCCACATCTAAACCTTTATATAATTTAGGATTTTGTGTAGCAACACCTGTTGGACAAGTATTTGAATTACACTCTAAAGCCTGTATGCATCCTAAAGAAAACATCATAGCACGTGCTGAGTTACACATATCTGCACCCAACGAAATATTTTTTACTAAATCGAAACCTGTATGCACTTTACCTGATGCAATAATTTTAATATGCTTTTTTAAATTAAAACCATGTATAGCATCAAATACAAAAGCAAGTGCATCGCGCAATGGCATACCAACCGAATTACTAAACTCTAATGGCGCAGCACCTGTTCCGCCTTCGCCCCCATCAACGGTAATAAAATCGGGCATAATTTTGGTTTTAACCATGGCTTTGCAAATAGCTATAAACTGCGATTTTTGACCGATACACAATTTAAAACCAACTGGTTTTCCGCCAGATAAATCTCTCAGTTTTTTAATAAAACCAAGCATTTCAATAGGGTTAGAAAAAGCGGTATGATATGTTGGAGATAATACATCTTTGCCCATTTCAACTAAACGTATTTTTGCAATTTCTTCGGTAACTTTTGCTGCGGGTAAAATACCTCCATGTCCGGGCTTAGCGCCTTGCGACATTTTTATTTCAATCATTTTTACAGTAGGCAAGGTGGCTCTCTCTGCAAATTTTTCATAGTTAAATGTTCCATCGGTATTACGGCAGCTAAAATAACCAGTCCCAATTTGCCAAATAACATCTCCGCCAGGTTCTAAGTGGTAAGGACTCAAACCGCCCTCGCCCGTGTTATGAGCAAAATTTCCCAACTTAGCGCCACCATTTAAAGCCATAATGGCGTTTTTACTTAATGAGCCAAAACTCATAGCAGATACATTATAAATACTAGCCGAATACGGTTGCTTACAATCTGGTCCGCCAACTAAAATACGGGGATTATGATCTACTTTATCGGCAGGCAAAGGCGCAATGCTGTGGTTAAGCCATTCGTAGCCAGTTTCGTAAACATTTAACTGCGTGCCAAAAGGCATGGTATCATTTGTTTTTTTTGCACGTTGATAAATTACAGTACGACTAAGGCGATTAAACGGAGCCCCATCGGTATCACTCTCTACAAAATATTGATAAATTTTAGGGCGAAGCCACTCTGCCACCCATCTAAAACGCCCCATAACCGGGAAGTTGGCCATCAAGCTATGATGTTTTTGCATCATATCAAAAATGCCTAATAAAATGATGGGCGCAATAATTATAAAGCTCCATATAAACGGATGCCAGTTATAAGTTATAAAACCGGCAATTAATACCATTAAAATACTTGAAGTAATAAACAGATTACGCATACACTATTTTTTTACCAATGTTACAAAAATTAGTTGTAATTTTTATGTGATTATAAGAATGTTATACTTAAAATATTGATAAAAACACCTGTTTTGTGAAGATTATACATACTATCCTTTAGCTAAAAACCGTAATTTTACAACTCATTTCAAATCTTTTAAGATGAATTCAAAAAAAATTATCACACTTTTTGCTGCCTTATGTTTTAGTGCGGCGTATGCACAAAAACCTGCCGAAGTAACCGTTAAGCTTCGCGATGGCAGCAACGTTACTGGCACAACTTCTTTAGCCGATATTAATTTAGTTACCGATTATGGTAAATTAATCATTCCGGTAAAAAGCGTGAGCTCTATTTTGGTAGGAATTCCTAAAGACAAAGCCATTGCCGATAAAGCAATTTCTTATTTAAAACAATTAAATAACAGCAGCGACGATATTAAAAAAGGTGCTTACGATGAGTTGGTAAAGCTTGGTATTAAAGCCATACCAACCATTAGTAATTTTACCAGCGATGTAAAAAATGAAACTGAGTATGTTGGCGATTACACACCCGATAATGCCTTGAACGAAATTAAAACCAATAATTTTGTGGATGACGCCACAACAGATAAAGACATTTTATCGATAGATAATCAATATACCATGGGCGGAACGTATGAATTTACAAAATTAGATATAAAAACAGAATACGGCAATTTATCTATACCGAAAGAAAAAATTAAAACCATTGATATTAGTGTTGTAAACGATGGCACAAACGATCTTTCCTTTAAACTTTTAGCTTCAAAAAACATTAGTGGCAACACCAACGGTGGCTGGTTTAAAACAGGTATTATGCTAAAAGCCGGACAAAAATTTACTATCACAGCAACTGGAGAAGTCAGCCTAGCAAGCCTTTCTAACCAAAAATATCATCCGGGTGGAAGTGCTGATGCAACTACTGCCGATATCAGCGACGCATCAAGCTACCCAACTTACGGAAATTTAGTTTATAAAGTAGGCGAGCAAACTAATACTACCCCATTAAGAGCAGGTGCAAAATTTAGTGGCACAAGCGCAAGTGCAGGTATGTTATATTTAGCTATTTACGAAACTGTTTTTAGCGCAGCCAACACAGGTTCTTACAGCGTAAAAGTTATTTTAAAATAAACGTGGCAGATATCATCAATCTTTTACCCGAAAACATTGCCAATCAAATTGCGGCAGGAGAAGTTGTGCAACGCCCGGCTTCTGTTGTAAAAGAATTGCTTGAAAATGCTGTTGATGCAGGTGCTACACAAATATCGCTTTTGGTAAAAGAAGGCGGTAAAACATTAATACAAGTTATTGATAACGGCAAAGGCATGAGCGAGACCGATGCCCGTATGTGCTTTGAACGTCATGCAACATCAAAAATAAAAACTGCCGATGATTTATTTGCTATAAGTACAAAAGGCTTTCGTGGCGAGGCTTTAGCGGCTATATCATCTGTGGCGCAAGTTGAATTAAAAACTAAAACCGCCGAAGCAACAGAAGGGACTTCTATTATTATTGAAGGCGGAAATTTTATTAATCAAGAGCCTTGTCAGTCTGCAGTGGGCACATCTTTCAGCGTTAAGAATTTATTTTTCAATGTACCCGCTCGTCGTAATTTTTTAAAAGATGATGCTATTGAACTTCGTCATATTATTGATGAGTTTGAACGCGTGGCTATGGCTCATATTGAAGTCGGTTTTAAATTAATAAGCAACACCAACGAAGTATATAACCTCCCTCCTACTAACTTATTACTGCGCGTTGCAGGTTTAGCAGGCAATACCTTAAAAGATAAATTGGTTGCTGTAAATGAGCAAACGCCAAATATTAGCATTAACGGTTATGTGGGCACTCCGGCTTCTTCTAAAAAGAAACGTGGCTTGCAATATTTTTTTGTGAATAATCGTTTTATAAAGAGTGCTTATTTGGATCACGCGGTTAAGAGTGCTTATTTTCAATTAATACCCGAAGGAGAATATCCTGCGTATTTTATATTCATCACCGTTCCACCTAATGTAATTGATGTAAATATTCATCCTACCAAAACTGAAATAAAGTTTGAAGATGAAAAAACGGTGTATGCAATTTTAAAGACTTCGGTTAAACGTGCTTTGGGTAAAAACAACTTAGCGCCTTCTATAGATTTTGATCAGGAACAAATTGTAGAATTTAATTACAATAAAAATCAAGCTGTGCCGCAAGCCCCTCAAATACAATATAACCCAAGCTATAATCCGTTTAACGATAAAGCAGATACACGTTCCTCATCCGCCAATACCAATTGGAAATCGTTATATGAAGATTATGTAAAGCCCGAAAATCAACACACACAAATAAATCAAGAAGAAGAAAATTTATTTCACGCGCAAAAAGCAGAGGTAACATTTGATAAAGTTTTTCAATTGCAAAACAGATATATAGTGGCTGTTACTCCCGATGGACTTTTATTAATAGACCAACAGCGTGCGCACGAACGAATTATGTACGAGCATTATAAAAAATCGGCGCAGCATCCTATAAATTCGCAGCAAGAATTATTTCCGCAAACGATAGAATTATCATCGGCAGATATGCTTTTATTAAAAGAGTTGAATGATGATTTAAAAAACCTGGGGTTTGATATTGTACCTTTTGGCAAAGATACTATTGTGGTGCAAGGCGTTCCGGCTGATTTAAGTTCGCTTAATAGTGTGGAAGTTTTAAATGGTTTATTAGAGAATTACAAACTCAACAACTTAGATATTAAGCTAGATAAAGGCGAAAATATTTGCAGAGCCTTAGCACAAAACACCTGCATAAAATATGGCAAAGAATTGCAGGTTGAAGAAATGAAATTATTGGTAGAACATTTATTTGCTTGCGAAGAACATGCCCATAGTCCGCAAGGGAAAATTGTATATACACAAATAAACCAAACAGATATTGACAAACTTTTTAAACGTAATTAAATAGATGAATAATTTTGGCTCATTACCCACGGTTACCAAAAATATATTAATAATAAATGTATTGCTGTTTGGTGCAACTTTTCTTTTTGAAAAACAAGGCATCGACTTAACTAATTTATTGGGCTTGCATTATTTTGCCGCGCCTGCCTTTAAACCATTTCAGTTTATTACCTACATGTTTATGCACGGCAGCATTATGCACATATTTTTTAATATGTATGCCGTATTTATGTTTGGCTCTATTTTAGAAAATGTATGGGGACCAAAACGCTTTTTGTTTTACTACATCTTTACCGGTTTAGGTGCAGCCGCAATTCAATTATTAGTTTATTACATTCAATTACAACCAAGATTAGAATTATACACCGAAGCATTAGCTAATACAAAAGACTATTATCAACAAACTATGCTAATTGCGCAACGAGGTGCAGAATTAAATCAATATATTGTAGTGGGCGCATCAGGTTCTTTATTTGGATTATTGATTGCCTTTGGCATGCTATTCCCCAATACAGAACTTTATATGATGTTTATACCTATTCCTATAAAAGCAAAATACTTTGTAATGGGTTATGGCGCTATTGAATTATTTTCGGGTATACACAATAGTTCGACAGATAACGTGGCTCACTTTGCACACATTGGCGGTATGCTGTTTGGTTTTATTTTGCTGATGATTTGGCGCGTGAAGAAAATTAATTAGGTTTTTATAAAACACGGCAATCTTAAACTAATTAGAGTAACCATTTTAAAATATCAAACAAGAAATAGCCACGTCCTTTAGGGCGTGGAAAACATAACAAAAATCAGATTGGCTTTAGCCAAATCACTCCATTTTTGCTAAAGCCAATTTATATTTTAATTTAAAACTCACGTCCTAAAGGACGTGGCAAAACGAATTAACACAAATAAATTTTAAAATTTTTGTTCTTGTTGGTGTCTCAACATCAAATTAATACTATTGCGTTAGGGATTGCAGGGAAAATCCTTTTTATGAAATGCTTTTTCAGCATTCTGCGAAGCAATTAAAAACTAAAACGATGAGCTAAATCATAAAAAGATTGTACCGAAAAGCCCGACGGCGCCACGTATTACTCGACAGCGCCGAAAATGACAATGCGCCGTAACGCCCATACTTCGACAAGCTTAGTGTAACAACCTATTTAAAAGAATGCGCGAATTTGTGCACCACCGATATTTACAAGTTTGTAATTAGGCGTTTTTCGCCCTTCGTAAGTGATGCCTATTTGTATATTTCCTGAAATATTTTGCTGAAAACCTGCACTCCAGGTAATGTTTTGTCCGGGTTGAAGGGAGTTTAGCATCTCAAAAGCAACCGCCGAATTTTGATCTCCATTAAACTTAATATTAATATAATCTGCTTTAAAAGTAAGACTTCCTTTAGATAATTTATTGAGTTTAAACTCTACGCCAACATCATTTAAAGTTGCCTTTTCGCCGCCGCCCGTTATCACATTTTGCTTTTGTGAGTACTGGTAACTTAAACTAATTCTAAAGGCAGTGGTTGGCTGATAGCTTATTTTAGGCTGCGTTTGTACACTTTGTATTTGATAATTTCGGGTAGTAAAATATTGCGAATTATTATATTTATTACCTAGGATGGTAGTTACAAAAAAGCCCCATGCTCTGGTTATATTCCAACGTGTATTTAAAGTATTGTTTTGTAAACGATGAGATTCGAAACCATTAGTTAGGAGTTGCTTTGTGCGGTTATCTTCATACGTATAATCGAAACCATAAACAGGACTTGTTTGATTAAAAAACAACGCTTGCCTGAACGAAAAATTTGAAGCCAACAAAGAAGTATCATTAATATTTGATTTGAATGGATTTATTTGAACTTGGTT
>JBDTJJ010000128.1:0-3100 GCA_039935895.1 Bacteroidia bacterium
ACGTTTACCTGCTCGCACAGATCTGGAATACAAACCTTCATCACTTCTTGTGTTTTCTTCGTTCGTCATAATGTTAATTTTAATTACTTCGTTTAAACAAAACTAATACTTTAACGATAATAAACAATGTTTTAACAAATAAATTTGCCTCTTCAGCGGTAAATATCCTCGTTTTGAGGTGAATTTTAAGCTAATAAATTGTTTTATCTCATAAATCAATCTCAAACATTATATTTGAACTCCTCAGCAAATGAAAAACCAAGCCACACCTCATAAAAGCGCTATTAAAACAACGTACTTAAGTATATTGGGCAATGCAGGTTTGGCTTTAATAAAAGGTTTAACAGGTTATTTTGGAAATTCTCACGCACTAATTGCAGATGCTATAGAATCTACATCTGATATATTTTCGTCTTTATTAGTCTTATTTGGAATTAAATATGCAAGCCGACCGGCCGATAAAAATCACCCATACGGACATGGGAGAGCAGAGCCTTTAATAACTTTTTTGATAGTAGGTTTTTTAATTACTTCGGCTATTATTATCGGATATCATAGTTTTGAAAATTTAAGAACACCGCACGAACCTCCCAAATCATATACTTTAATTGTTCTAGGAATAATCATTCTTATAAAAGAAATTTTTTACCGCATTGTTTCGAAAAAAAGCAAAGAAATCAACAGTTCATCTTTAAAGGCCGATGCCTGGCATCATCGTGCCGATGCTATCACTTCGCTAACCGCTTTTATTGGAATTTCTATTTCTTTAATTTTTGGTAAAGGATACGAAAGCGCTGATGATTGGGCTGCGCTAATTGCATCGTTAATTATAATTTACAATGCTTACCACGTTTTTAGACCAGCTTTGGGCGAGATTATGGACGAACAATTATATGATGATTTAATTGAAGATATTCGTCGAGTTTCTAAAGAAGTAGAAGGCGTAATTGATACCGAAAAATGTTTGGTGCGTAAAACTGGTATGACCTTTCATGTAGATTTGCATGTGTTGGTAAACTCAACCATTACCGTTAAAGAAGGACATGATATTGCGCATAAATTAAAAGAACACTTAATAAAAGTTTTTCCTCAAGTAGCAGATGTGTTAATACATATTGAGCCAAACGAGTGTTGGGTTTAATTATTTTAACCACATAGGTACATAGTTTTGTATGTGTAACTTAGCAACTATTCTAATTACTTCTAAACTCATTTCTTAACTATGTTTCTATGTGTTTAAAAACTAACTATATAAAACTGTTTAAAATTTAACAGCTCTATTTTATAAAAACTATTGTTTATTGCCTGTATTTAATACATTTACCCAAATTAATTTTGTATGAAAAAAGTAATAGCTTTATTTTTCACCATTTTGTTTGCAGCAAACACATTTGCACAAACACCAAAGTATTATCGCATAAAAGTGCAAACTGGTAAAGATGGTTTGGTACAAATGGCTAAGCAAGGCATTGCAATAGATCATGGTGTGTATAAAAAAGGAAGTTATTTTATTGGAGAATTTTCTGATAATGAACTAAACCTTATTAAACAAACAGGCTTGCCTTACCAAGTTTTAATAAGTGATTTATCTACTTTTTATGCAAATAGAAATAAGGCTTCTTCAAAAACAATGTCAACCAGCCCTAGCTGTAAAGATTGTTTTAATTACCCGGTACCAGCCAATTTTACCACTGGTAGCATGGGTGGTTTTTATACGTATCAAGAGTATTTAGATATTATGGATAGCATGGCGGCTAAATTCCCTAACTTAATTAGTCCGCGCCAAACCATTGATACCAGCCACACCTGGGAAGGTCGTTCTCTTTATTGGGTAAAAATTTCAAACAACCCAAACGTAAATCAAACTAAGCCACAGGTTTTATACACCGCTATTCACCACGCGCGCGAACCCGAAAGTTTAGTGGAGCTTGTTTATTACATGTGGTATCTCTTAGAAAATTATAACACCAACGCCGAAGTAAAATATTTGGTTGATAATTTAGAAATGTATTTTGTGCCTTGTGTAAACCCTGATGGATATATTTACAACCATACCACAAACCCTAACGGCGGAGGTATGTGGCGCAAAAACCGTCGCAATAATGGGGATGGAACTATGGGGGTTGACTTAAATCGTAACTACAGTTTTTTATGGGGATTTGATAATGTAGGTTCATCTCCACAAACAAATAACGATACGTATCGTGGCCCTTCTCCGGCTTCTGAGCCTGAAATAAAAATGATGCAGAGTTTTTGTAATGCACATACGTTTAAATTAGCTGTAAACGGACATACTTACAGCAACTTACTTATTGCGCCAGATAGCGCAGGTCTTACCGTTCCTGATTCTACTTTATATAACGATTTCTTTTTACGTATGACTTTTTGCGATGAGTTTGGTTACGGAAATTCTATCGAAACAGTTGGCTATACTACCAATGGCGATAGCGACAGTTGGATGTATGGTGAGAAGGGAACTAAACCTAAAATTTTAGCCATGACACCAGAGACAGGTTCTCCAGATGATGGTTTTTGGCCGGTAGCTGCAAACATTATTCCTTTAGCTGAAAAAGTAATGGATCAAAATTTTTATGCTGCGCGCTTAACGGCTGCATACGCCGAAGTAGATGATATAAGTGGTCCGTTTATTTCGCAAAGCGGATATATAAAATATAATATTCAACGTTTGGGTTTAGAACCGGGTACATTTAGTGTTTCTATTACACCTATTGGTTCTTCTTTTCAATCGGTTGGCACAGGCAAAACATACAGCACCTTGGCAGAGTTACAAACGGTAACCGATTCTATTAGTTTTACGTTAGTTAACGGTTTAGCCGCAGCAAGCACCGTACAGTTTTTATTAAACGTAAATAACGGAGGCTACACAAGCACCGATACTATTACACGTGTAGTTGGTGTACCTGTAGTTGCTTTTATAGATAATTGTAATTCAACAGCACAATGGACTGGCACTTGGGGCATATCAACCGTTAATTTTGTTTCGCCAACAGGTAGTATAACTGATAGTCCGATTGGATTATACGCTACAAACACAAACAAATCAACCACCACAACTGCTTATATAAATTTAACCGATGCC
>JBDTJJ010000129.1:0-6621 GCA_039935895.1 Bacteroidia bacterium
ATCGTGTTAGTAATGGTGGCAACGGAAGCTCCGATTTATTTACAGTAACTCCTGGCATATTAGGCGAAAGACCCATATTGGCAATGGTTTTGGGCTATGTTTATGGAAACGATAAACCAATTGATGCGCAAATAGAAATCACAAAAAAGAGCAACGGAGAAAAGATTGGGCCATTTACATCTAACATAAAAACAGGTAAATATTTGGTGGCGCTTAGTCCGGGAGAGAATTATACATTCCACGTTCGCTCTAAGGATTTTGGAGAAATTACAGAAGATTTAGATATAGCAAAACTGACGAAATTTGTTGAGTTGCGTAAAGATTTTCACATGGTAAAAGATGGTTACATAGATCCACACAATGTAAAAAACCTAAACGAATTATTGGCAGGTTTAGATACTATGACAAGTGTGCCGGATGCGTTTAAACTACCTGCAGATACTGCAAAACCACTTACAACAAATACCCCAACGGTTAATCCTACAGATAAACAAACTAATACATCAGCTAAATATCCTTGTGACGATTTTAAAACCATAGATTTTACAGCACTTAAAGGCAAAAGTTTAAACGACCCACAGGTGTATAAAAAACTTTTAGCTGTTGCTGAAAAAATTTGCGCTGATAAAATGAATTTTAAAGTTCAGATAGCGGCTTATCGTCACCCTGAAAATTATAAATATGATCATTTAAAAGAATATGGAAGCCCTGAAGTAGTCGATTATCCGGATGGCATAACTCGTTTTACACAAGGACAATTTAATGGCATTAAGGATGCAGAGGTGCAACGTCAAAAAGCTATTGGTAAGGGACAAAAAGATGCCTGGATTGTAGGTTTTATAGATGGTAAACGTTACACCTTAGAAGAATTAATTATGGTTGATTTTTATAACAAAAATATTTCTCAGTTTAACGAAAACCTGCAAGAACTTAAAGATTACATTACCTACAAATAATGGAAGAGTCAACCACATTTGAAGAACAAACCCAACCGCAAGGCTTAAAAATTTTATGCACGCTAACCTTTATTTATAGTGGTATAGTTGGCTTTGGTACCTTATGCTTTTTAATATTTGCTAAGTCAATATTTGTTTGGTTAAATGATAATTATGAATTACTTACTTCTAACCCTAAAATAACAGAACAACAAATAAAACAAATACAGACTTTTATGGAAATGGGAAGCGGTAAACTTATAATAGCTTGCGGCATTTACTTACTTATATTGGGTTTATCGTTATTTGGCGCTATACAAATGTATCAGAATAAATACAAGGGCTTTATTATGTATGTTACTGCAAACGCTTGTTTCTTAATTTCAAATTTAACGACAGGTAACTTTTTTATGTCGATAATGGATGCACTATTTATCTTTTTATACTTTAAACAAAGTAAAGCTTTAGGAAAATAATTCTCTGATGGCTACCCATAAACATACCAATAGTTTAATTTCAGAAAAGAGCCCTTATTTATTGCAACATGCCCATAACCCGGTAAATTGGCATGCTTGGGGCGATGCCGCTTTTGCAAAGGCAAAACAAGAAAACAAATTAGTTTTAATAAGTATTGGTTATTAGGCTTGCCATTGGTGCCACGTAATGGAGCATCAATGTTTTGAAGACGAGCAAGTGGCCGAGTTAATGAATAAATATTTCATCAATATAAAAGTAGATAGAGAAGAACGCCCCGATGTTGACCATGTTTATATGACTGCTGTGCAATTAATGACGCAACACGGTGGGTGGCCTTTAAATTGTTTTGTATTGCCCGATGGTCGCCCAATTTACGGCGGAACTTATTTTCCGAAAGAACAATGGATGCAGCTGTTAAACAATCTTGCTACTTTGCATCAAACCGATAAGCAAAAAGTGGAAGATTATGCTAATCAACTTTCAACAGGAATCAAACAAAGTGATGAATTTATTTCTGTTTACAAAGAAGAAAAAAATGCAATTAATGCAGACGTTTTAGAAAAATGTGTTTTCAATTTTCAAAAAAGATTTGATACTAAAAATGGTGGTAGCATTGGTGCGCCTAAGTTTATGATGCCTAACAATTATTTGTTTTTATTGCGATATGCGCATCTTACCAATAACGAATCTATTTTAAATCATGTACATTTTACCTTGCAAAAAATTGCTAATGGTGGAATTTACGATCAATTAGGTGGTGGCTTTGCACGTTACAGCACCGATGAACAATGGAAAGTACCTCACTTTGAAAAAATGTTGTATGATAATGCGCAACTTATTTCTTTATACAGCGAAGCATTTCAACAGAATAAAAATCCGTTATATAAGCAAGTCGTTTACGAAACAATTAATTTTATTGAAAGAGAATTAATCTCTCGAGAGTATGGGTTTTATAGCGCACTGGACGCCGATAGCGAAGGAGTAGAAGGTTTATATTATGTTTGGACGAAAGAAGAATTACACACATTGTTAAAGAAAGATTTTGATGTTTTTGCTGATTATTATTCAGTAAACGAAATTGGATATTGGGAAGATGAAAATTATATTTTGTTGCGAAATTTTTCTGATGCCGAAGTCGCTTTAAAAAACAACATTAGTATTGAAGATCTGCATAAAATAATTTCTGTTTTAAAGGAAAAATTATTGGCAGTAAGAAATAAAAGAGTTCGTCCTGGATTAGATGATAAAATCATCGCATCATGGAATGGTTTACTGTGCGCAGCTCTATGCGATGCTTATACTGCGTTTAACGAAGATAACTTTTTACAACTCGCTATTAAAAATGCCAATTTCATTAAGCATAAATTAATAGATGATGCCGGCGGTTTAATGCGTTGTTATAAAGATAAAGCCTACATAGATGCTTTTTTAGATGATTACGCTTTTGTTATTGATGCCTATATAAAATTATTTTCACTTACGGGAGATGTAGCTTGGTTTGGGCTTTCAGAACTTTTGGTAAAACAAACTTTATATAATTTCTTTGATGAAGAAAAAAATATTTTCTATTTCTCGGGTAAAAACGCCAGTAAATTAATCTCTCAAAAAGTAGAGATGCATGATAATGTTATTCCTGCATCTAACTCACAAATGGCACGTAATTTATTTATACTTTCTAAAATTACAGGCAACGTAGATTACGAAAGCATTTCTAAAAAAATGTTAAACCATGTTGCAGAAGAAATTATAAATTATCCATCCGGACATTCAAACTGGGCTATACTGGCTTTGCAACAAGCATTTCCATTTAAAGAGGTTTGCATTGTTGGTAAAGCTGTTGATGAATTTATGGCAAGCTTTAAAGAATATTACAATCCAAATGCCATTTTTGTTTACAGTAAATCTGCTTCAGAAATTGTTTTACTAAAAGACCGTTACAAGAATGATGAAACATTAATTTATGTTTGTCAAAATAACACTTGTGGCGCTCCAATAAAAACAATTGATGAAGCGCTTAAACAACTACATTGATCTATAGAGTTTTATTTCTTCTTATTTTATTCAGCCTTAAAGTTCAGGCACAGTTTATAATTTCGGGCAATAGTGGCAATACAGAAAATTCTTTTTCATTTAACGCAAACGAAATTAAAAAAAGAAAAATTAAAGCTATTGTTTTTGAAATAGTAGATAAACAAGATTTTAGAATCGCCGAAGATAAAGATCTATCTAGGCATTATGAGTTTGACTCATTAGGGCGATTAAAACGAAGTTACTATACGGTAATAAAAAAAATCATTCAAAAAGAATTTCATACAGGTCCAATTTATAGACACAAACATTTGGTTAGTAATGGAGGCTCATATACCAAAGAAGTTTACGAATTTGATACACTATCAACCAATTATTTTTACGATGCAAAAAATAATCTTATTGGAAAAAGGTTTAATGATGGCGTTTTTTACAATGCTACGTATTACAAATATGATAGTATTGGTAGGGTTATTAGCTTGTTATCTTGCAAAGAGACAAATACCAATGCTGATAAAAATGTTTTTATTTTAGGCATGCAGCAAATTAATTTTGAAGAAAAATATAAATATGTAAATACATCTACAAATCAATACAAACAACAATATTTAAATGATGAAAACAGAATATTTAAAGAAGTTATTGTTACGCTAAACGCAGATAAACAACCTAAACAATACAACGAAAGTTATATTACCACCTGGATTAATCAAGTGACTGATTTTATGTATAATGAAAAAAAATTATTGATTGAAAAAAAAATACACCTCAAATGCCAGCGAAAAAATTGAACTAAAAGAAACGTATGAATACGATGCAAGCGGCTTATTAAACACCGAAAAGCATTATAAAAACAATGTATTACTAACCGAAACGGGTTATGTAAACGACGCCGAAACTAAAACACTTAACTCCTTTGTTACGCGCGATTATATTAACAAAAGTATGCTCATTGTAAAACTGCTTTACATTTATTAAAAAAAGTCATTTTCATTAAACTCCCCTTTTTAAAGGATATTTTAAGTTGAATATTTGTTTTAACTTTACTCTTCAAAATATAAAACCATGAAAAAAATTTTATTCCTTATTTTAGTTGTCGGCTTTGCAAAATTAAATGCGCAAAACATTTATACCATTGCTGGTAATGGTGTGGCCGATAATACAGGCAATGGTGGACCCGCGAGTAATGCTGCCATTCAACAACCAAGCCAAATAGCTATTGATGCATCAAGAAATGTGTATTTTTCGGATGCCGCTGCAAATGTTATCCGTAAAATAGATGCCAACACAGGTGTTATTACAATTTTTGCCGGTGATGGCACGCAAGGCTCTGCCGGCGCAAACAACGGTGATGGCGGGCAAGCAACCACGGCGCAACTTTATCAACCTTCGGGTTTGGCTGTAGATGCATCTGGCAATATATACATATCAGATCATAACGATTATGTGGTGAGAAAAGTAGATGTAAGCACGGGCATTATAACCACTATTGCTGGAGATGGTACACAAGGTAATCCGGGCGCAATTAATGGCGATGGGGGACAAGCAACTTCAGCACAATTAACTAATCCGCAGGGTTTGGCTTTAGATGCTGCCGGTAATTTATATATTAATGATGCGTATGATTATACTATTAGAAAGGTAGATGTAAGCACCGGTATTATAACCAGTGTGGTTGGAAACAGAACTTTTGGTAGTAGTGGCGATGGCGGACAAGCAACGGCTGCGCAGTTATACGACATAGAAGGTTTAGCAGTTGATGCAACCGGAAATATATATATATCAGAAGATTACAATAATACCGTACGCGTAGTAAATGCAAGCACAGGCATAATAACTACTATTGCCGGCAATGGTGGTAACGGAGCTTTTACAGGTGATGGTGGTGCCGCTACCCTTGCAGATTTATATGCACCGCAAGGCTTAACAGTTAATAATGGTAATTTATATATATCAGATAATACTAATAATGTAATTCGTAAAGTTGATTTAAGTACAGGTATTATTACTACTGTTGCTGGTATTGGTACTACAAGCGGAGATTTTACAGGCGATGGCGGACCGGCAACGAATGCAAAATTAAGTGGCCCAGCAGATTGCAAAACGGACTTTCAAGGGAATTTATATATTGCCGATAATTATAACAATAGAATTCGTTATGTATGTTCAGGAACTTCAAACTCACTTACCGGCTCTGTCGTAGATAATGACCATGTTACTCCTATTTTTCCCGGAAGTGTTTATGTATATAAGCAGCAAGAGGGACCATCTACTATTGATACAACAGGAATTTCTGTTAACTTATCGGCTAATGGAAGTTATACTTTTACAGCATTACCCATTGGCAGTTATTATTTAAAAGCAGTTGCCACACCTGGTAGTTATCCTAATGCCATAGCTACTTATTTTGTTACTAAATATGTGGATTCTTATTTATCAGATTCAGCCCTTGTAATTAACCACTTTGGTTGCACAGGTGCTTTTAATGTAGGTAATGATATCACTATTATAGAAACTACTCCCTTTACTGGTACAGGTATTATAAGCGGCAACATTGCCAAAGAGGCTAGCTTTGGTAGTCGCATTGCTTATGGCGGAAACAACAGCGTAATGGGGGCTCCATTAAAAGGTGTTGACGTTAAGCTAGGCAGAAACCCAGGTGGTGGTTGTGCTGCTCGAACCTCAAGTGATGTTAATGGACACTATCAATTTACAGGAGTTGATACTGGTATGTATGCAGTGTATGTTGATATACCTAATTTTGGCATGGATAGCACATGTAAAATGCATATTACATTAACTAATAATCAAAGCATTAATAATAATTATTTTGTAGATTCTACCATGATACATTTAGATTATACCGATACCGCTACCTATGGTTTAGGTATTAACAAATTATCGGTAAACAGTAAGATAGTTATTTATCCAAATCCTAACAATGGTAATTTTACTATTGAAACCAGTTCAAGTGAAAAACAAATTTTACAAATAAATGATATAGCAGGTAAACTTGTTTTAAAGCAAAACATTACTAGTAAAATTAGTATTGATGCAAGCTCTTTACCAAACGGTGTTTATACCATAACTATTATTGCAAATGGTGCTGTAAGCAACAAACGATTAATTATCGTAAGATAATTTAAATGCATTTTAAAAAGAAGAGCCGATGTAACAGTCG